>JAYUYI010000761.1:0-6624 GCA_043752545.1 Thermoleptolyngbya sp. | reverse complement strand
AAACTTTCTTGTCTACCGAACTAGAATATCTAGCGCCATGATGTGTGAGGCTCCTGAGATACCCACTCCAAATAATGGAATCAAGGCAACAGGAAAAGCTGCAATGGTTTCCATTGTCGGAACTTGAAGCAGTGCGAAAGTTAAGCCTGTACTAACCGCAGTTACAAAGTCTGCTAAACCGAAAAGGTGAAAGCCCCAATATTTCCAAGTACTCTTTGGTAATGCAAGTACTACGAGGACCAATAGACTTGCTGCTAAATCTCCCCAACGACGGCTTCACCATGATTACGCTGTTGTCGGTCCATGACACACTGGCACTGAAAACCGCGATCTAGCTCAGTGGCGCTGACCTCTGTTTTACTGGGAACCACTACCTGCTGCTGTCTTCAACGGCTGATGCACTGAACCTAGAGCGCATTAGCCGGAAAGCAGAATTGTGGCAGGATGTTGCGCCCTTTGGATATTAGGCCACAACAATGCTGAAAAGAGTGATTGAGCCATCGCTTGTAGTACGGCTTAAAACTCCGCTGATAAAGGGACGACGAGAAAAACATTACCGAAAATGCTTATTTTCGGCAATGATACACCACACATCCTGACCAATCGCCCTCCTGGCTGCTGAGCAATCGGTGCCAGCAGTATCCAATTTGATGAAGGGGGGCTTAAACTCACCGGAAAGTGAGAAGAATTTTCTGTAGGTGGATAAAGCGATTTGTGGAACGACACGACATGGATGAGCAGCGAGTTCAGGCGTATTTGGATCTGATTGGGCAAATGCTGGTCTGTCCGCAGGGGCAGGAGGCGGAGCTTTTACAGTCTCATCTAGATCTGCTGGATGCAGGATTACTGGCAGTAATGGAACAAGTGGCTGCCCATTGGGAGAGCCAGGGAGACTGCAAGGCTGGATGGCTACGGGGATTTGCCGCGCAGTTAGCGGAAGCCTTGGGATTGGAAACGACTGCACCAACTGGAGAAGCAGCGAGTCAGTTTTTGTTAGAAACTTTGCAGTTGGTATGGGATAAGCAAGGCAATCCACAGCAGATTTATCCCCTATGGGCAGAGCATCAAACTCGGTTCAATGCAGACCTGCTAGCGGTGTTGCCCACTGTCACCGCTCAATTATGCGAGGGAGATGCAGAACGGCGCGCCTTTATCGCGGCGGTCTTAGTGGAATTTGGTAATTTGATTAGGCAGTTTCCCTTGGGGACGCGCTGGCTTAATCTGGAGTTGGCCATCGCCGCCTACCAGCAGTCGTTGCAGGTGAGGACCCGCGAGACCATGCCTGTCGATTGGGCAGCATCGATGATGAATCTGGCAAACGCTTACGCTGACCGCATCCGTGGTGATCGGGCGGAGAACCTCGAGCAGTCCATCGCCGCTTATCTGGATAGTCTGAGCCTCTTCACACCCAATCTACTTCCAAATGCTTGCCGCAAGACAGCCCGCGCTTTAGGCAATCTCTACTTCAGAGAACAGCGGTGGGAAGAAGCTATTTCGGTTTACCAAACGGCTCTACACGCGGCCGAAACCCTCTACCAGAGTGCCAATCTACTGGATGGCAAAGCTGCTGAATTGGCTGAAACTGCCGATCTTCCCCGCCGAGCAGCCTATGCCCTGGCTCGAACGGGACACCTTCAGCAAGCCGTCGAAATTCTAGAGCAAGGCCGTGCTCGGGGACTGAGCGAAAGCCTGAATCGTGACCGAGCCGACCTCACCCAACTGCAACAAACCCACCCTGACCTTTACAAGGAATATCAGGCGACCGCCTACCAACTCCGTAACCTGGAAAGCCAACAGCGAGAGCGCAGTACCTCCGAGGATCAGTCTCGCCTCACTCCCGAGGATCTGAGAGAACGTGCGATCGCCCTGCGGCAACAACTCGACATGCTCATCCAAGCAATGCGCCAAGTCCCTGGCTATGAGAAGTTCTTGACCCTACCGACCTTCGATGATGTTCGTCATGCCGTTAGGGGCAATCGCCCTCTGGTGTATCTTGTCTTCACACCCGCAGGTAGTCTCGCCCTCATCGTCACCCCCGATACCATTGACGATGTATGGTTGAATGCCATCAATGCAACCCAATTGATGGACCTGTTGAATCAAACCTGGTTTTCAGCTTACAGCCAATCTCAGAGCGACCGTCAAGCCTGGTTTGCTGCCATTGATTCAGTCACTCACCAGCTCTGGGAACCACTGATGGCTCCGCTAATTGACCAGCTTCAACAGCACCAATTTCAGCAAGCCATCCTCATTCCCACAGGGTACCTCGGTCTTCTTCCCCTACACGCCGCCTGGACGGAAGACGCTAACACCCCCACTGGACGGCGCTATGCCCTGGATGACATCCACTTCACCTATGCGCCAAATGCGCGATCGCTGACTGCTGCCAAGATGATTCGCGATCGTACCCAGGCAGACTCCATTCTGGCGATCGACAATCCTCGGCAAGACCTGCCTAACTCTGCACGGGAAGTTAACGCAGCGATCGCCCACTTCCCCCAGCGCACTGTGCTCAGCCATGCGGAAGCAACAGTAGAGCAGGTGCGAGCACAACTCTCTCAGGCAGCGATCGCTCACTTCTCCTGCCACGGCACTGCTAACCTCAACGCCCCCCTCAACAGTGGACTTCTGATGAGCGATGGACTCCTTACCCTGCGCGACATCTTCGCTCTTAACCTGGCTGACCACGGTGGTCTTCGTCTCGCCATCCTCTCCGCCTGTGAAACCGGACTTTCGGGCATCGAAAATGCCGACGAAGCGGTCAGTTTACCGACAGGGCTGCTTCAGGCTGGGGTTGCTGCCGTGATCGCCTCCCTCTGGTCCGTCTCCGATCTCAGCACCATGCTGCTGCTATCTAAGTTCTACGACCTGTGGCGCGAGCAAACTCTCCCCCCCGACCAAGCCCTGTGCCAAGCCCAAATTTGGCTCCGCGACAGCACCGAAGACAAAATTGCCTCGTTGTTGGGGTACCGCACTAACACCCCCAACCACCGACCCTTTGACCATCCTTACTACTGGGCTGCCTTCAGCTACACAGGCATTTAATTCATTCTTTCCCCTATCCATAACTCACCATGTTGTACACCAACGCTCAAGTCTTAGAAGCTGCCCGCACCCTCCGTCCCAGCCTCACTCAATTGCTGGATAGTGAAGCCGCTCAAGCCGTCGATTTCCAGCTCGCTCAAAGGCTGAATCAAACCGACCTCGACGAGAATACGCAAGTTGATCACCTACTCGAAATTCTGACCAGTCACACCGAGACGCAAACCTGGTGGTATGATTTCCTCGAAAACAATACCGCCATCCAGAAAAGTTATTCTGGCTTTGCAGGAGACCCAGCCCTGCAATCTACGACCAAATATGTCTGCCCCCACCATGACTACACTTGGTATCGGGAAGACAGTAGCCCCATTCCCCTCTGTCCCACCCACCTCATCGCCCTCATCCCTGCCCAGCCGTAAGGTGCATCCATGACCGCAAAAGTGCTCGAAAGCTTCGGTGGTAAATTCGCCGAACAATGGGTGGCTACCTTACTCACCCCCGCCTTTGTCTTCTGGCTGGGTGGCTTCGCGACCATCGTTCAGCGTTGGGGTTGGCAACGCCTCGTTGCCACCTTCACCGGCTACCCTGAACCCCTGCAAATTGCCCTCTTGGTCGGCGGCTTCTGCCTCATCGCTGCCTCAGCTTTTGTCGTGCAACGCTTCGACCTTGCTACCTTGCGGCTTTTGGAAGGCTATGGGCCACTGTGGCTCCCGCCGCTGCGGCAGTGGCGGATTCGACACTATCGCGCTCGCAAAGCCAAACTCACCCAGAAAAGTCAAGCGCTGAGAGCGATCGAAGACCAACAAAACACTAAATTTCAAGCCCTCAAAAAGCAGATCGAAGAACAAGGTGCAGCGGCCCTGAGTGAAGTGGAACGCCAGCAATACCGCCAACTCAACGAACAACTCCTCACCCCCACGCAACAGGAAGATTTAATTCGGCTGGGCCAAGCACTCCGTACCCTACCCACCGCCAACCCCGATCTCATGCCCACTCGCCTGGGTAACCTGCTGCGGACCGCCGAGCGCAAACCGCTAGAAAAATATGGACTCGATGCCGTCATCTGTTGGTCCCGCCTGTGGATGCTCCTCCCCGATGCGGTCAAAAAAGACCTGCAAGAGGCCCGCGCCGACCTCAACACCGCTGCTCGCGTTTGGCTCTGGAGCCTGTTATTTTGTGGCTGGACAGTCGTGGGCGGAAGCATCTGGACAGCCTGGTCTTTAGTGATCGGTTTGCTCTCGGCCTGGTTTGCCTATAACTGGGCGATCGCTGCCGCTGGCACCTACGGTGAATTAATCGAAGCGGCGTTCGACCTCAATCGGCACTTGCTCTATCAGTCCCTACGCTGGAACCTGCCTCCTGATCCAAAAGTAGAAAAGCGTGTCGGAGCTGACCTCACCCAATATTTGCGGCGCGGCTTCTGATTCAGCATCTGCCCAGGAAAATTGTTTTGCCAAACACCTTTGACCCGAAAGCACTTTAAATTGCCCTATTACCGGTGGATCACCAGCTAAAAACTGCTCAAGTTATTTTTACAACCTGCTAAAAAACTGTGAATTTAGAGGCGGGATTTGTGCGGCAGAGAGGCTATCAACTCGTTGATCTTCTGCGCCTCCAGCAAATGTGTGGATCGAAATTGTGCCAAACGGAGGAAGCACTGAATGTCAGTGAAACTTATTGAATAGCGTACTCCGTTTGTACGAAAGCACTTAGCTTTGTGTCATTAATGAGCCTAGTTTTGCAAAGTTCCTGCGATAAAGGAACCATCTCCCTCATCTAGGCAAAAGCCCTGAAAGCCCTTTAGCAAAAAGCTTTGAACGCCAAGAAATATTTCTTGGCGATTCAAGACGATAAAACTCGCGAAACTGCCTACCTGAAGAGGTTTTGAGCCACCGCCCCAATTGAGTTGTTCCCCTCCATCTCCACATCATCGAACAATCCTACATCTTGGGGGCACTTCAGAATTCGGGAAAAATCGTACGTTAAGAATTCGCAACCGTTCTTAGTGGGCGAAATTTTCTTTTTCCCACCTTTTGACTTTACCTCCAAATCTAGTCTCCTGTGAGATTGATAGGCTCCTAGCAAAGGGTGATAGATATTGCAATAAGGTTGCATCAATTGGATCGCAGGATTGAATCAGCAAAAAGTCTTCGGGCGAGTAGCGTTCAGCCTGGCGATGTGGCAAAAAATCTAGGTGTGTCGGGGCCTACGCTTTATCGTTAGGTTTTAGCCTCATTTCACCCTTCGCGGACAAATTTTTCCGAATTCTGAAGTGACCCCAATTCAGCATAAAAAGCCATGCTAGACATTCCAAAATATTTATTATGATGTCAAAATTATTTATTAAGACTGAATCGTTCAGGTAGGATCAATTTCCTGCTCTACAAGCTTTCTAGCGTTAAATGCTTTTTTTAAACAACACATGATAGCCTTCTGCTAATAAAGTTTTATGTCGCTTAAGTCTTATTAGTTCTTTTGTATTATTTAATAAAAGTTAAGGACACTTCTGGCTAGAACGTTGCCCAAATTTAGGGATCGCACAATTACAACCTTGTAGGACATTTATTATGCTTCCACTACCTACCACGGTGTTTGAGGTATGGAATCTTTATCAGAAGAGTATTCAAGCGCACAAAGAACCCCGGCAAGTCAAGAACACTCTCAACGAAACCCAATCTGCTCTTTTTCGACTATTTCTCCCAGGATTAAATCCAGCGTTACGTCCAGCCGGGAAAAAAATCACCCAAGCGGAAACCCAAGCAGCCTGGAACTTCATGCAGACAATTGCAACAACAACTCTGCTAGAGGCACGAATATATCTTGCAGTCGAATTAGCCACCTTCGGTTCCTTAAACAGTCAGAAAACCTACGGTAAACGCCTAGAAAAGTTTTTGACTTGGTGTGAGGGGCAGTATTGGTGGAACCAAATGCAGACGTCAGCCTCTGAACAGCAAAGGATTACCCCTAGTGAGGAATATTGCCCACGTCTACGTCGAGGATTTGGCAAGGCCAACCGCAATCATTTGACAACACGAAGATACGTTTATCCAGCTTATGCTCTCAAACAAGAGGCCACGCCTCCAGATCTGCAAGCAGAATTAGACGCCTTCTTTGAATATCTCACTGAACTCGACCACGATGATCGCTATGCAGCCAATATCGAGGACTCATCAGCCAACATTTATGTTCGTGAAATTCGGAAAATGCTTGGCTGGTTCAATGTATACGCTTTTGAAGCTCTCAAAGGCTCTGAGACAGCCCTAGCACAGATCCCTGCTGAACTGAACTGTGCTTCCTTGATCCCAATACTGACGGAACAAAAGTTATCCTCACTCTCCTCTGAAGAGGAGGAAACCCTTTGGAGTACAGCAATGGAATATCTCAATTTATGGCTGTGTGCCTATTTTGAGTTTTCGAGAGAAACGGTTGGAGCCAAAAGTCCTAGAACAAAAAAATTTAGAACGCTTGCGTTGATTGCATTGTGCAAATTTCTGTATCGAAACGAGGTTGGTAGCGCTAGCGATTATCGAAAACTTCCGATTTTTAAGGCTAAGTAGCTAGACAAAATTAATTACATAGTTT
>JAYUYI010000760.1:0-6627 GCA_043752545.1 Thermoleptolyngbya sp. | reverse complement strand
TGCCGTCTTTGTAAGCGACCGTGCCGCTGTAGGTGACTTTGCCTAAGGTGGGGCTAATCACCGGGAATGACCAGTCGAAGAAGGGGGTGTCTTTGCTGAGGGCAAGAGACTTGGTTTGGGTGTAGTTATTTTTGTCATCGGTATAGGATAGATCTAGATAGACTTGGCTGATCCGATTGACGAAATCGCCCACACCGCGAATACCGATAGTTTTCCGTCCGCCAAACGGGTCTTGAATAAACAGATTTTCGGCGCGCCCTTCCTTCTCGTCGCTTTCTAGCTCCTTGCCGTCCTTCATGAAGTACTTAGTCCGGTATTTGTAACTCTTCCGCATTGGCTGAAAAATTACTTCTTGTACTTGGTGACTTGGGATAGTTTTAGTGAGGGTAAACTGTTCTTCAATTGGTTCAGCGATCGCCCCCGGATCGTCGTATTTCAACGTCACCAGGGCAGAGTCCACATCATTCCAATTCAAATCACCCGCCGAGGCATTCACCGTTAGAATGCCGATATCTCCTACGCCAATCGTCAGGTTACCTTCATCGGTTTCGATCAGTTCCGATTGGAAGATCCTGCTTTCGTTTTTGTAGTTGACTTGGTAACTGTATTTGTACTTCCAGTTATTGTTGTCAACGTAGCTGGCAAAATGTCCAATCTCATCCGGCTTGCATAACACAACTTCCCCTTCGGGCGCATCGGGTGCCAGGTTAGGCATGGGTCTGTCGCCGTAGAGCAGCTTGACTTCTACGCTATGGATTGGCAGTTTATCGAAGTCGGCGTTGACATAGGCATTGACCCGCAGTTGCCGGAAGTATGGATCGTCTAGGTTAATCACTCGGGAGTAATTTTCCCATTTGAGCAAGTTACCGTCCTTGTCCTTCAAGTTAGTAATATTCTGCAACTGGCCTTGCGGAGCGATATTCCATTCAACCGTTTGGCTTTCTTTATAAAACAGGTTGAAGCTAGCAATTTGGGTGCTGCTAATATCACGAGTGACGTTTTCGATGCCGTCCGGCAGTTTCCGCTGATCCTCAGGAACGGGGGCGATCGCCTTAATCATGTTGCGCTCGATCGCATCTTCTAACGAGCGGCTAGCCCAATCTCGAATCGGACCGCGAATTTTCTCATCGGTCACCCCGCCCCAGTCGTAAACAATCCCCATCGACTCCGATGAAATCATCTGTTCACGCACCGTTTCGCGGTAGTCGTCTTCACTCCAGAAATTCCATTCCACATCAATGGTCTGGTAGAAGCTATAGAACTTAGACGCATTGAACCAAGCATTGACAGTAACAGGCGGAATTTTTGCCCAGAACCACAGGTCATAGACTACCGAAACAGCTCCACCTTCACCCTGCATTGCTTGTTCAAAAAAGGTGGCTCCCTCCGGCGTAAATTCCAGCAGGAAGGTGGTGATATTGTTGCCATACAGAGAGGGTTTACCAGGATTGTGCAGCTTTTCCACAAAGGTGCCGTCTGCGCCCATGACTAGCAGTTGCACGGTGCCTTTAGTATAGGTAATGGTGCCAATTTTGACGGCAGGAGCCTGGATGCCCCAACTGTTAGCCTGTTGCTGCACCTGCGCCGTCAGCGTTTCCACAATCTTTGGCATTTTCTCTTCGGGCACTACAAATTCTGCATCAAACAGAACCGCGCCGCCGCCCTTCTTGCCATCGGGTCGATCAATGGCAAAGCGATACTTGAAAAACCGAAAAGCGGGAGTGCCATCAGAATTGAGCCGATAGCGCGGCTGTTCGGGCACTAAGTAAAAAACTTCAAAGTTGGTGTCATCGCCGTAAACGGTAACTCCTTCAATCCGCTGAACTTTATCAATTAATAATGTCATGGTCTGTGCTCCAGTATTTTTTATCGGTGTACGTATTTCTTGCTGTCGCTACGGTTCAGAAGCCTTCAAATTCAGCACAATCTGTGGAGACATGGTTTCGATCCACTCATGCTTGATTAATTCTTCATTGTCAGTTGTTACCTGCCACTCATAGGTCAAAACACCGGCCAGCGCATCACTCCGGCTAATCAGAAACCAATTTGCCTGCCAGTCTAGGTCGCGAAAGTAAAAGGTGTGTTCATCGGCAATACCCTGCTTTTCTGGCTGGTAGCGCACTCGAATCCGAGCTTTTCTAGCGCCTGCTTGCTGCAGAGGCTGAGCGTCAATGGTGACCAGCGCCAGTCCTAAATGGCCTGGAGTCAAAGCCAGCTCGCCTGTTTTTTGGGCATGGGTTTGACACTCGTAAGCAGCTCCTCCAGTGGTATAGCTAGTTGCCACACTGACCAGCTCGCCCGCCCCGCCCCCAGGCAACTCCACGGCAGTGAGGTCTGGTGGCGCGAGGGTGGCTTGAGCCTGCCCCTGACGCAGCTGAATCAAGCCAATGGGTGCGTCTGTAGCCGGGAAATTTAGGTGAACCCTGAGCGGTTTAGCCGTGCCTGGATTGGGACTGTCCGGAGGAGCGGTGGGTAGCTCTCCGGGGAGCGGTTTGGGCGTGATGCCGGGTGCTGGCGTGATCTGTCCAGCTCCTGTTCCGGACTGAAACCAGGTGGCTATGTCTGTGTTGAGCGGGAGGGCGATCGCCACGGGTTCCGTCAGAGTCGCACTCACCTCTAACCGGGTAATGTCGGGAATTTGGGTTGCATCATCAAGAAAGTGCAGTAATAAATCAGCAGCTTGCGATAATACTTGTGCCCGAGTTCGTTCTAACAAATCTTTAGCCGCGTTGTCATCATTGTTAAGATTTAGCTGCAAATCGCCGCGTTGAATCGATTCTTTGATGCATTCTACAGGTTCTTTTTTGTGTAATTGATCCTGATTGCGATCCAGTTCCTGTTTAAATTCTTGCTTCAGTAATGCGATCGCCTTCGTCGCATCACCCGTGAGCGTAGCCGTTGCGACCACAAACCCCTGCAAAGATGCCTCATAAAGAATTTGAGCAAACCCATCTCGGCCATTCAGCGCTGCGGCAACTTGAGCGGACTGTGCAGTATTTAAAGACAGGTTGAATAGCGTGCTGTAGGGCGGGAATCCGGAGGAGTGGGCGTGCTGTAGGGTGGTGAAATTGCCGCTGCCATCCCCCAGCAAAAACGAGACATCTTGCACCGTGACTGGAGCAAAGGCAAGGCGCAGCAGGTCTACGTTTTGGAGCTGCTCCCGGCGAGCAATTTCCTGACGCAGAGCCTCCAGAGTTGCCTCAGGTGCATCCCAACGGATGCTGAGCTGCAGGTAGGCTCCAGAGCCAACGGTAACCAGCATTAGCACAGGCTTTCCGGCGGCATCGCGCTGGGGCTGGAGAGTGTCGGGCAGGTAATAGTAGGACAGGTCTTGCTGCAGATTGGGGTAGCAATATAGACTCTGAAATGTAAACCCGTTGGGGGCATGGATGGTCATGGGTGACTCCCATAAATGTGAGGAAACCGAGGATAAGATGGCTAGGGTTCGGGTGGGGATGTTGCTGCTATTGGTAAGATCGTCAGTGGTTCAAACGGAGACTGCACGGGCGACCAGGTTGACGGTGGTTCGTCGGGATTGGTATGAACGCGGTAGCGATAGCCCGATTGGAACGGCGATCGCACTAAATAAGTCCAAGTCTTGCGGGGTTGTGTGGGTGTGAATGCCACAACGCTGATCTCGTCTGCGGTCTGCGGGCGACCCTCGGGCAATAAATCAATGGCGTATAGATCAATGGCGTATGGGGAATCGTTGGTGAACTGGCAGTGCAGTGGAATCTGCTGCGGTCCATACTCGCGGAAGGAGTGCAGCCCTAGCTTTAAGCTTTTGGCTGGCAAAGAGTCGAGATGCAGGGTTTGGTCGGACTGGAGGGCGCGGGCGGTAATGTTCAGGGTTGCCCCGGCGATGCTCTGTGGCAAGGCCAGCGCCACGCGGGGATGATCTTGGTTTAACTCAAACGATTGCTCGATGATAGTGTCCGCTTCTGGCCAGCGACAGGTGCCGTGCAGCGTACAGACAGTGAGCAGCACCGCAAACGCTTCGATGCTAATAAAGGTGAGTGGAAAATCTGCTGGGCTGAGATAGAGGGTGTTGCCGCTACCAGGGATCTCTACACTTTTGAATTTACGAATTCCATAGGAATCGGTGATTAGGGCATAGGTGGTGGCGGTGTAGTGGGGTGGTTCGGTGGGCGAGAGGCGCAGCAGGGCGATCGCCGTATCGTTGGGTGGGGTAAAGTCCTGGGTGGCGATCGCGGCCTGCGGGCGATAGGGCAGATAGGGAGCTGCTTTGAGGGTGACGCCGATAGTGTCTACATTGGGACGGTAATCTGGCAAATTGGCAAAAATAGTGACGGGCAACATCCCGGTTGAAAAGGACGGCATGATTGTGTTGCGGATGAAGGCATCCGCGCCATGCTGGGCGATCGCGTCCTTTACCGCAGCCAGAGGGTTGAGGTAGAGCACCACTGGACGAAAGGTTTGCAGCGGCTGAGATAAATCCCAGACCATCTGGCCACTGCCCACAGTATCGGTTGCGGCCAAGCTCAGGTATGCTTCCCCATCGAGCTGCGGCGACGGCGTGAATGTGCCCCAGTAGACCCGCACCCAGTCGGCCATTGTTTCCGCAAACGTAGTGACATCGTGCACCTCCCCGCTCACCGTCAGCGGCAGCAGACCCAAATCCTGTTGGAAAAAGCGCACAAGGCTAGACCGCGCCACCCGCCGCGACGAATCACCCAACTCGCCCAGTGCCGCCAGCAGCTGCACCGGATTAAACTGCACCTGCAAGGGCAACCGAGGCGCAACCCCCGCTAGCTCCATTTCGGCACAGGCCGAGAGCGGCAAATGTTCACCCTGGAGTGCTCCCTTAATTAAGGTTGCGGTAGAGGCCGATAGCGTCAGGCTAAGGCGCACATTGCCTAGCCCATTCCAGCTCAGCGGGATTGGAACTTTCAAATCCTCTGGGATATCGGTCACTTGATCGCCTGCCTGCAACCGCAGCCATCCAGACGCCAACAGCAGCGGCTCCACCACCCCGGCAGGATGGCGATCGCGCACCTGCACCAGTGCCTCCATCAGCTCATAACAAGGCTGGAGACGAAAATCAAGTACCCCATAGGGTGCCAATTTTGGGTTAACGCCCCGCACCAATTCCAGCAGAAAATCACCATCCCCATCGGGGCGATCGCCAACTTCCAACCCGACGGGCGCGACTAGAAAATGTCCAGCGTTTTCGTACGGGTAGTAGATGGAATAGCCATTCGCCGCGATCGGCTGGAAAAAGTCAGGCAGCTCTTGCCACGATAGTTGGAGTGACATCTTAGGTTAACCCGGCGGTAAAGGAGGCAGCTCATCAGTCGTCAACAGCAGCGTTTCTGCCATGTCGGTGCGCCACTGATTCGGCGGATCTTGGACTTTGCGACCATCTTTGAGCAGAACGGTCGTCCTAAATTCGTACAGTCCAGACTCGGCTTTGCGCAAAATCAAATTACTAATGGGAGAGAATACGGCGGCACTAATGCTCAGTTGGTCAGAACCGCGATCGCCAAATTCTTCATAGCTGATGTTGATTGTGCCACCCAGTTTGAAATCAATGCTGATATCGGTAATGCGATCGCCAAACACCGCTTTTCTAACTTTTACGGTAATCAACCGTTGATAGGAAGCGGGACTGTCAGGGCGTAAAATCGCATTCCAGATTGCTTCTCGATCAGGCAAGACTTTGATGCTGCTGATATCAAACAGGAGATTCGAGAAACTGGCGGGGGCGATCGTGCGCTCGGGGGTGATTGTACAGGAGAGCGTTGCCTCTGGCGGTAAGTCAACTGGAACCGGAGGCGTGACGCTGCTGAGAACGCCTGCCACTTGAGTTTCACCATCTATAAAACGACTGACCAGGCTACTCAGCCGAACGGGGCTTTCAATCCCGTTTTTCAGCGTCACCTGCACACTATTGCTAGCCAGATCAACGGTTTGGGCATAATCTAATACCTCCCCCACCAAGTCACCGATCTGAGCGCGGAATGGCAAAATTTCCGATGGCTCATCTGGAAAATCAACCTGCACCTCACCTTGGAATACTTGGGTAACAGAACTGAATAGCGCTTCAAAAATAGCTTGAAATGCCTTCAACGACATCGTTAGCGAATCGCTAAAGCCAGTTCTCAACTCCACGGCCACATCCACACATTCCTGGCGGCGCACCGAGCCATCAGCTTGCGGCAGCTTCAAAAACAGACGGGGTTTACCGGCAATTAACGGTTGAAACACCAGCCGTCCCGCTACACCTGCGTGGCTCAACTCTTGGGCGGCGGCGTTTAACCGCATACTATCCACAAATGGAAACGCCCAATATTCTACAGTGACCAGTACCTCTTGGTCACTGTCATTGACCGGCGAGAAGTAAATTGAAATCATCGGATAGTGCGGCGATTCCCGCCGCCGCACCAGCTTAAAACAGTCGGGCAGGTAGTAAATCACCTGAGGCTGCACGGGGTCTTGATAGTAGCTGTAGGCTTTACCCTGCCACACAAATGACCATCGCCGAGGCTTAAACGTTTGATTCCCCATCCCAGTCGCACCCTGGTAGATGTAGCTATATAGCGCTTGGGGAAAGACAAACGGTTGAGGATCAAGGCGGTGGTCTAAAACGCGAGTCGCTTCTCGAAA
>JAYUYI010000759.1:0-2632 GCA_043752545.1 Thermoleptolyngbya sp. | reverse complement strand
CCGCTTTGGTTCGTGAAAAAATGGACAATGTCTTTCATTCATCCGAAGAACTGAAGCTGCTGAGCCAGCTGCCTGTGTTAGGGGTAATTCCTCATGTGCAAGACCTCTATGATGTTCAGCAAGCTGCATTACCAGCATCTGCCTTATCACAATTTTCGTTGCAATCCATGGTGGGGCAGCAGGTGATCAGCCAGGCTAGGGCGCTGATGTCAATGTCCAATGGGAACGGATCAACCCGTGACAGCGTGTCAACTAGGGCAGAAGATCCGGTGGTACGGCTCGGCGATTCGGATGCAGCGGAGCCGTCACACGGGTCATATCACAGTTCTCCATTCTTGGAGGCGATGCGATCGCTCTATGCCAACATCCGCTTTCTAAATTCTGACCACGCTATCCGCTCGCTAGTGATTAGCTCAGCAGTTCCAGGCGAGGGCAAATCTACCACAGCGCTGCATCTGGCCGCAGCGGCGGCGGCAATGGGGCAGCAGGTATTGTTGATCGATGCGGATCTGCGCTGCCCTCAGGTGCATACCCGCTTAGCCCTGCCAAATCTGCGGGGGTTAAGCCATCTGCTGACCAGTGGGGTGAGTTTAAAGCAGGTGATTCAGCGATCGCCCACCGACAAAAACCTGTATGTCATTACCGCTGGAGCGATTCCGCCCGACCCGGTTAAGCTGCTCTCCTCTAAGCGGATGCAGGCTCTGATGCAGCAGCTACATGGTCGTTTCAGTTTGGTGATTTATGACATGCCGCCGATTTTGGGCTTTGCCGACAGCAGCCTGCTGGCAGCCTATACCGACGGAATGGTGTTGGTCGTCGGCTTAGGCAAAACCGATAAAGTCTCCGTGATTCAGGCTCTCGATACCCTGAGACTTGCCCCGCTCTCCATTTTGGGACTAGTCGCCAACGGCATCCGATCTTACACGACTCAAACCCATGGGTATGACCAATACCAGGCGTATTATTCGGCTCAAAAAGTCAGCGTTTCTCCGCCGCTTCAAACCGCTCCGCCTTTATCTACATCAGGGCTCGCTACGGCTCAATCGGCCTCTGCCTCCCAGCCAAACGCCCCCTGGACAACTCCTCCCGAGGCCGAATCGCTGCGGCAGACGTCAGAGCCATCGGTGTCGTCGCCCGTTCAATCGTTGCCTGTGGGGTCTGCTCCAGCGCTGCCATTTGCGCGCATGCGATTCTTTTTGCTCACGGGTGTGGGGTCGATTGTGGTGCTGACTCTATTGGTGCAGATTTTTCTCCCCAGCAAAGCGCCTAACCCGGAAACTGCTCCGCTGATGTCGTCGCCCCCTGCCCCCACTGCTGTTCAACCCAACCTTCCTTAGGCTTGCAGACTATGCGCTCCGACTCGGTTCCCTTACACTAAGTGGAAGTCAATCATGTAGCCGCATTTGTCGCCGCGATCGCCTATGTCTCAACAACTGATTCAACTGCTGGTCAATGGAGTCGCCGTTGGGAGCATTTTGGCGCTGGGATCTGTGGGGCTAACGTTGACCTACGGTATTTTGCGGCTGGCCAATTTTGCCCACGGCGACTTAATGACGCTGGGCGCTTATTTCACGCTAACGGCCAATTTGAGCGGCTTCAATCTGGGGCTGTCGCTTCTAATCGGGGCAACGTTGACAATTGCAGTGGCTCTTTTAACCGACCTGCTGCTGTGGTCACGATTGCGCGATCGCCGCGTCACCTCGACCACGTTGATGATTATCTCGATTGGGCTAGCGCTATTTTTACGCAACGGCATCATTTTGCTGTGGGGTGCCGACAATCAACAATACACTTTACCGATCGCCACAGCTCTGGATTTTGGCGGAATTAAAATTGCCCCAAGTCGGCTGATGGTAGTAGGGTTGGCGATTTTGGCCATTGTGGCGCTGCATTACCTGCTGCAACAGACCAAAATGGGAAAGGCCATGCGCGCCGTGGCAGACAACCCAGACCTGGCGCGAGTGTCGGGAATTAATGTCGAGCAGGTTGTGATTTGGACGTGGGTGCTGGCCGCAGGCTTAACGGCGCTGGGCGGCGGCATGTATGGCCTGATTACGGCTGTACGGCCAAATATGGGCTGGTTTTTGATTATGCCGATGTTTGCGTCGGTGATTTTGGGCGGCATTGGCAATCCCTATGGGGCGATCGCCGGAGCCTATGTGATCGGCATTAGTCAGGAACTCAGCACTGTAATCATTCCTTCAGAATATAAGCTGGGTGTGGCGCTGCTGGTCATGGTAGTAGTGCTGCTGTTCCGACCGCAGGGGATTTTTCGGGGAATGGTGTAGGAAAGGAAGAAGGAGGAGGGATGAAGAAGAAACGGGTGGGAGGTCTACATTTGCAAATGTAAGCTTCCCACCCGTTTGTTTTAAACCTCATCTATGTTGAGAACCCTAGTTTCTCCCTCACCCTAAATCCCTCTCCCTGGGAGAGAGGGACTTTGAATCTTGCTCCCCTTCTCCCATTTTGGGAGAAGGGGCTGGGGGATGAGGGCTGACATGGACATACAACAAATACTGAATATGGACGAGGTTTATATAAATTAGGCTGGGGCTTTCTAGCTATTTGAGAATGCCAAAGTAGTAGGCGGCAACTACGAAGTTAATGGCAAGAAGCAACAGTGCCCATCCGG
>JAYUYI010000758.1:0-2645 GCA_043752545.1 Thermoleptolyngbya sp. | reverse complement strand
AGATAGGAAATGCTGGAGGCTATGCCCTGGTTGACTGACAAATCTATACCCCTCATCCCCCCACCCCGTGTGGGAGAAGGGGTGGGGGGATGAGGGGTATAGCCCAAAGGGCATTCAAGAAAGGGGTGTAGCTTGCTTCTGCGCAGCCGTGGGAGATTGGAGTTTTATGTCAGTCAATCAGGGCTATGCCTCCTGTCATTGAGTGGCAGAGCCACTTCGGAAGCATTCCCAGGCAGAGCCTAGGAACGAGTGCTCATGATCTCTCACCTTAGAGTGATTAAATGCCAGTGATTGTAGATTAATGTTATTGTGAACATAAGATATTTATAGCAAGTTTTCAGTCGCGGACGGTGCAGGACATTGGTAAAGTCTTGCGTAATCTAGAGTCTAAGCAAGGCGACTATGCTGCATCCAAGCGGAAGATCCTTATCAAGCGGGAAATCCTGCTTGCGAATGGGGCAGACTAATAAGACAAACAAATCAGATCGACAAGCATTTAGTTAAATGCTTGTTCCTGTTTCTAGCAAGAGATTTTGATTGGAGGCTCATCATGTCAAAAGAGCAGAAAAGCAACAAGGAAGCCAAAAAGCCGAAAGCAACTCCTGGAGAAACTAAGAAGCAGAAAAAAGATCCCAAAAAGCATGACACGAGCATGGCCGGATTGTTTGGTAATCCAAAGTAGTTCTGATGTAGCTGCTTACCGTTGCACTGCTTTCATGGATGGCGATCGCTCATCTGTCCAAATCACCGTTCAACGTATCTTAAATCTGACAAAAAACGATTATGACCACTGAATCAACCCTCAACAACTGCCAGCGCTTGGGTTTTGCTCTACCTAACCCGTCCTTCTATCGTTTTCTTAGTCTTCTACGCCGTACATTGCTTACAAGTTTTTTGATCGGTTTGATCTCACTATCAGGACTGTTTCTTGATCCAGCTTTAGCTGTACCCACTGTTGCTGATATGATGCCGGGAAAGATGGTTTTACAAGATGTGAATTCTACAGCTAAAAGCGATCGCACAAACGCTGTACTGGCTTGTTTGCCGAAGCAACTCAGCCAGCCAGACCTCAAGCGCACGTTGAGCGAAATGGGTAACGATCAGCTGGAGCGAATTTTCAACCTGAAGGCTAATCCTAAGCTGAGTCAGGCAGAAACCGAGTTGAAAGACTGCTTGAATCGTAAGGGATTTACTAGTTAATTCAGCATGGCTACAATGTGCAGAACTAATTCCTAATCCAGCTAAACTCAGAAAACATTGACCAGAGCGATTTTTTAAGGAAACCTAACAATAAAACAGTACCTTCGTGACGTGAAGGTGCTGTTTTATTGTTAGGTTTCAATTGTAGCAGCGGTATTAATCGCGTTGACTGTAAAACACTCTGTATTGCCCCCAAGCGGAAACAGCTAGTGTGTCAGTATCTGGTGTTTTTAGCCACATTTCCCTAATATCAAGGCAATGTTGATACAGGGTTATGACATGCTTGAATCGCCCCTAGGCTGGGTTTTACTATTTTTGGTGGGCACCGTCACCGGAACCCTATCGGGGGTGTTAGGCATTGGTGGCGGCTTGCTGATGGTGCCAATCTTGACGCTGTTTGGCTTACCGTTGGTGCAAGCCACGGCCACTAGCTTAATTGGGGTGCTGCTGAGCGCGCTTTCTGGCAGTGTCCAAAATCTGCGCACCCGCAGTTTGAACTGGCGGGTATCGGGGTTATTGGCACTGTTTGGCATTTTCACTGCCCAAGTGGGCGCATGGTTGGGCGATCGCCTCCCCGATGCATGGTTAGCCCTTGCCTTTGCCGCGCTGCTGTTGCTCACCATCTACCTGATGGATTTGCGACGGCAATTACAGAAAAAAGAAGCGTTAAGCCTGAGCCATCCGGCAGTAGAATCCGCTAGTCCTGTGCCTGTGCCAACACTTTCTCTTCAGGTGCCATCTATCGCTGGGATTGGCCTATTGGCGGGGGTGCTATCGGGGCTGTTTGGCGTTGGCGGTGGGGTGGTAATGGTGCCGCTGCAAACGCTATTTTTGAACGAAACGATTAAGTCGGCGGTGCGCACCAGCTTGGGAGCAATCGTGCCGATCGCCATTTCTGGGTTGGCGCAACATGCCTGGAAAGGGAATGTGCTGTGGATCCCAGGACTGTGCTTGGGGCTAGGCGGTATTTTTGGGGCGCAGGTCGGCACCCGTCTATTGCCTAAACTTTCTGATGGCACCGTTAATCAACTATTTCGCCTCTTTCTGATCGGCCTAGCGGTTTATATGGCGGTTCGCGGTATCCAAGGTCTGTAACGATAAATGTCTAGTCGCTGGTCTCGTGCCTGCGTGAGCCACAGGCTCACCCTCAAGGTCTACCAGAGAACTCACTCAGCATTAACGATCCGCTTCAAATACTCTTGCTCGGTCATCATGTCGTGGACGCTTTCTACATGGTCGAGGAATACCTGGCCGTTGAGGTGGTCAAACTCATGTTGGAAGATGCGGGCGACGAAATCGGTGAATACCTGGCGTTGCAGGCTGCCGTGGCGATCGCAATATTCCACCTCCACCTCGCGATAGCGCGGCACCAGACCCCGAATGCCGGGGATACTGAGGCACCCTTCCCAATCCTTCACCTGTGTGTCTGAATGGCTGACTAGGCG
>JAYUYI010000757.1:0-6667 GCA_043752545.1 Thermoleptolyngbya sp. | reverse complement strand
GCAGTGTCTCGGTCTATGCCCGCGTGTCGCCGCAGCAAAAGCTAAAAATTGTTGAAGCGCTGAAAAACAATGGCGAAATTGTCTCGATGACGGGAGATGGGGTGAATGATGCCCCTGCCCTCAGCAAAGCCGACATCGGCGTCGCCATGGGCATTACCGGCACCGATGTGGCCAAAGAAGCCGCCGACATGGTGTTGCTGAACGATAACTTTTCGACTATCGTGGCAGCGGTCGAAGAAGGTCGGGTGATCTATGACAACATTCGTAAGTTCATTCGCTATAGCCTAACGGGCAACGTCAGTGGTGTTGTGATTATGCTGCTGGCTCCGCTGCTGGCACTGCCGCTACCGTTAAAGCCAATTCAGATTCTGTGGATTAACCTCCTAGCCGATGGGCTACTGGCGCTAGCCCTCAGCGTTGAACCCGCTGAAGAAAATGTAATGAAGCGATCGCCCTACCCACCCAAGGAAAGTGTTTTCAGCCGAGGAGTGGGACGCGACATTGTGTGGGTGGGTCTGCTGATGGGGCTAGTTTTCCTAGGGTTAGGCTACTGGGCACAACAGCAGGGCTGGCAAAACTGGCAAACCATGGTGTTTGCCACACTGGCATTTTCCCGCATGTGGTTGGCGCTGGCCATGCGATCGGAGCGCGACCTGATTGTGAGCCGAGGCTTATTCAGCAACAAGGCCATGCTGGGTGCAGTGCTGCTGACCTTTGGCCTACAGATGGCGGTGATTTTTGTGCCGTGGCTGCAACAGTGGTTGCAAACTCAGTCGCTGACCAGACAAGAGCTATTGATTTGCCTGGGAGTGAGCACCATAGGCTTTTGGGCAGTCGAATGTCAAAAGCTATTGCGGCCTAAGAAAAAAACTAGAGTGTAAATTCGTCGCTCAATCCGCAGCACGAGCCAATTTCCTGTGATAGTGTTTTATTCTTACGATGGGCATTTTTACGTTGGGCAGCAGCGATGAGCACAGTGTCGTTGAAAGGGCGCGATTTACTTAGCTTGGCAGACCTGACCCCCGAAGAAGTGCAGGCACTGTTAGAGCTGGCGGCAGATCTGAAAGCAGGGCGAACCAAAATCCGCTGCGACAAGGTGTTGGGGCTGGTCTTTCAAAAGGCGTCTACCCGCACTCGCGTCAGCTTTTCGGTAGCCATGTATCAGCTCGGCGGGCAGGTGATTGATCTCAACGTTAGCTCGACGCAGGTTGGCCGAGGTGAACCTACGATCGATACGGCGCGGGTGTTAGACCGCTACCTAGACATTGTGGCCATCCGCACGTTTGAGCAAAAGGAAATTGAAACCTTTGCCCACTACGCCAAAATTCCAGTCATCAACGCCCTTACCGACTGGGAGCATCCCTGCCAAGTGTTGGCAGACTTGCTGACCGTACAGGAAGAATTTGGCAGTTTTGATCGGTTAACGTTGACCTACGTTGGCGATGGCAACAACATGGCGCACTCGCTCATTTTGGGCTGTGCTCTAGTCGGCATGAACGTGCGGGTTGCGACTCCGCCTGATTACCAACCCCATCCTGCGATCGTAGAACAAGCGAAGGCGATCGCCGGCGATCGCACCGAGATCCTACTCACCGATGATCCCCAGCTGGCCGCCAAAGGTAGCCATGTACTTTATACAGACGTGTGGGCCAGCATGGGACAAGAAGAGTTGGCCACCAGCCGGGTGCCCGTGTTTCAGCCCTATCAGGTGAATGAAGCACTGCTGAACTATGCCGATCCCCAGGCGATCGTCTTGCATTGCCTGCCCGCTCACCGCGAAGAGGAAATTACCGATGCGGTGATTGAAGGCTCTCAATCTCGAGTCTGGGACGAAGCCGAAAATCGGCTGCATGTGCAGAAGGCTCTGCTGGCAATGCTGCTGGGAGCAGATGAAGAATGAGAGGCGACTAGTATTTATATTCCTTTTGCTGTAGCCAGAAGCCAATCGGAACAGCTGAGCCATCGGCGGCAACTTTGATGTCTACCACAAAGGGCGGCGCTTGAGGGGGCATCCCTTGAGGGCTTTGGGGGATAGGTCGTTGGAGCTGGGCAATTTGGTTGTTAATTTCGGTGCGGTTATCTTCGGGGATGTAGTAGGTCTCAAGGCCGTAGTTGATCCAGCCGCCTTCGTAGCTGCCTTTGAGGGCAATTTGGTCAGCCGGCAGGTTGGTGGGGCGATCGCCTCTGACAGCAATGGGTTTCCAAGGTTTTGGCGGCTGGCTAGGCGCACTTGCGGTCTTGGGAGCGGCCAAAATCACGTACAAATCTTGCGTACCTTGAAAACGCGATCGCCTGCTGAATGGATTAGATACTGCCGCGTCAATCGTGTTCCAACCAGGCAGTTTTTGCAGCGTCGCGGGACTAGAAATGTCGTAGCCCAAGTTCACGTAGTAGCCCCGAAACAGGTTGTATGGGTCAACAGGTGCCGTTTGTAGCGTGACACTTTTGCCTGTGGCTTGGGTATGCACTGCCTGAATCGGCACCAGCAAAATCAGGATGGTTTGCAGTGCTAGCGGTAGCCAAAAGCGCCAAGAGGGCGTTGAGGGCTGAACGCTTGGGGGTGAAGGGGGGGAGGGAGTCGGCAGGGGAGCTGGAATAAAAGCATTGGGGTTGGGTGAGGCGGAATCGGGGATCATAAGGTTTCTTCCTGGGGGGCAATGGTCAGACTAGAGGGGGAAAGGGTGCGGACGTAGCGTTCAAACCAGAGTCCAACCAGCATGACACCCACGCCACAGAGCAAGAACACAACCGATTTGAGCAACAGCCCTGTGTCGTATTCCAAAATGCGGCTGAGGATTTGCAGAATCAACGTGATCATGCCGTACCAAAATAGGATGCGGTTGCCTTTGGCTAATCCCTGCCGGATGCAGCTGGCCGCCAGCAAAAATAGCAGCACATTGTAGAGATAGGTGCCCAGCTCAGGAATCGGCTGAATGCTCCAGTTCCACAGGGCTATGAGACCAACGGCACAGATCAACAGCAGTATCACAGCATCTCGCTGCGCTAGTCCCCAGGTACTGCCGCGATGCCGGGGGTAGGCCAGATAGAACCAGCTCAGCAGCGTCAGGGCAGTCAACACAAATAGGTTGGGGTTGAGCAACAGCGGCGCACCGTCGGCCAATAGGGTCGAAAGCTGTTTGCTGAAGGCTGGCTGGTCTGAGGGCACCCGCCAAAAATAGTGGAATGACAGCAGGTAGGTGAGTCCGGTTAAAAACAGGAGCGACAGCGCTTGTGCCACCGCACGAAAGGAGCGAGACAGCGGCAGGGGACGATTGAGCAACCGCCACCACAGGGCATCATCGTAGCTCCACAGCAGCGCCGGGGGTAGGCTGAAAGCGATCGCCACCGCCATACCGGGAATGCCAGCCACTTGATGCGCCGCATCGGCGATCGCCACCTCCAACGACGAGACGAGGGCGATCGCTCCTGCTCCAAAGATCAGACGGGAGCGGCACCAGTAGGCCAGCAGGGTAAACAAGCCGCCTGCCACCAGCGGCATATAGCGCATCAGCAGCGACAGCCCCATCAGGGTTCCGGTGCTGGAGATCTCCTGGATACCCCACCAATAGCCAATCCCCATCAGCAAAATCGCTAGCAGCCCCAGCGAGGTCAGCCGTAGCCCAAAGGCCATCAGCAGCACCCCTAAGCCCCAAACCAGACACAGTTCATAGGCCGAACCGCTGCGGTGAAACAGTTGCCCTGATAACGCTAGATTTGCCCCGAGTACTAGTGCCCCCAACAGCAGCAAGCCGTGGCCTAAGCGGTGCGGCCAGCGCTCTCGACCCAACGCATCTAGGGGTCGTTTCAATAGGTAAAACCCGGTCGCATTTGCCACCAAAAACAGGCTCAGCAGCAGCGTCAGCTTGCCAGCACGGGAAATAGCCTGCCAGTTAGCCGCCACAAAGGTAATTATCCCCAGCCCTAGCAAAATGCTACCCAGTCCCAACAAGACCAGAATGAAGCGATCGCGCGCTCCTGCCTCTAGGGATTCAAACTGGTACTGCTCGGACAGGCGGTTATATTGATGCGGCTGAATCAATCCGTCCACTCGCCACTGCTCGGCTTCTCGGCGCAACTGTCGCCGAAACTGTTCTGAAGCCATATCGACACTCCATAAGGGGGATGAGGGATTTCCGATTCTATGATGTTCGGCAAATCATAGTCTAGGTGTCGCACAAATGGCAGGGATCAGCGTTCCGCACTATGCCACTTAGCCCTGTGAACCGTCCTCCGGTGTTCTGCATAGCCAAAATCCAGCTTAAAACTCGAGTTTTAAGCTGCCCTAACCCTGAGCTTAGGCAGATTAGCGCGATCGAAAATTCGGCGGCCACGGACGAGTCGTCGGCCCTAACGGCTGGATCTCCGGAGGACGGATTGGATCAATCCCGATTGGAGGAACAGGCGAAGGGTAGCCGGGAGACGAGCCGGAAAGGCCGACTCCACCAACCGTAACGCGGGCTGGACTACCCGATCCAGTGCTAGGAATAATCAGCTGGGCGTTGCGGTATCCGGCCTCTTGCGGCGCGAACAAAACTTGCACGGCGCAAAACTGCCCCGGAGCTAGGGTGATGTTGGAACAGCTGATGGCAAAATTAGCCGAGTTGGATGCAGAAAAATCGTAAGGATTGGTGCCGCCGAACGCGAGGGTGCCAGTTTGTAAAGAGGCACTGCCGCCATTGCGCAAAGTAATGGATTGCGGAGCGCTGGTGGTGCCGATACCTTGGTTAGAAAAATCGATGCTAGACAGGTTAATAGAGAGTGCCGGGAGCTGCTGAAGATTGCTCGTACCGCGCAAAGTAACGGTCGCTGGGCTGTTGGGACTATTGCTAGGAATGGTAATTTGAGCGGTGCGATCGCCTGCTACTTGAGGCAAAAAGACCACATTGAAGCCACAATTTTGGCCGGGTTGCAGGGTGATATTAGAACAGGCGGCACCAATCGGGGTATTGCGATCGCTGACAAAGTCTCCATTGCCACCCACGCGAATATCCCCCAGCAGCAGCGGTGCAGAACCTGTATTGCTAATCGTTACCGCTCGTGGCTCACTAGAGTTTTCTAGATTGATCGCCCCAAAGTTGAGAGCCGTAGGGTTTACACTCATGCCCGCAGCAACGGGCAGCCTCCCTCTACCGCTCAAGAATATATCTGTTGCGCCTCGGGGATCATTACTCAAAACGCGGAGAGTGGCGTTGAAATCGCGTTGATCTCGAGGATAGAAGGTCACTCCAATTTGACAAGTGCGATTGGGGGCAAGGGCACCCGTTTGGCAGGAGTTGCTCACAATCTTGAATTCGCTAGCTCCCGATTGGCTAAATCGTTCAATGACTAACGGCTGCGTACCCAGATTGGCAATCGTGAACGTCTGAGCCCGGCTGACCGTATTAATTGGCTCCCTGCCAAAATCATAGCTACCTGGGGTAATACTCAGGCGGGGTACCTGGGGTGCCGCAGCTACGCCATTGCCCTGGAGTGGTACATTCCAACGGCGATTTGCCGTGTCAAAAATTTCTAGAGTCGCGGGGCGATCGCCCTGAATCACAGGCTGAAAGCTTACCTGAATCGGGCAACTTTGCCCCGGAGCCAGCGGGCCACCCGTACATTGCTGGTCAAACTGGAATTCGTTTTGAGCCGCGCCTGCCAGCTGCATCCGCTGAATGGTGACTGGCACCAGACTGTCATTCACCAACACAATTGACCGAGCCTTGCCAAGTTGATTGATCAGCTGATCCCCAAAATCGATATTACCGGGTTCTAGCCGGAGAGTTACCGTCGCATTGCCAGTGTTAGGCTGCTCTGGGTTGAGGGGATTCCCGGTATTGCTACCTGCTGAACTAATCGGGCTGCTGCCCTTCAGCGGCACGCTGCGCTGCAACTCTCCTCGACGATTGGCAATGGCTAAGTCAGCAATGCGATCGCCTTGCGACTGGGGCGTAAAGGTCACTTGTACAGTACAGGTTTGGCTAGGCGGCAACGGAGCCTTCGTACATTCCTCGGTCACCTGGAAATCAGTTGGGTTAGCTCCAGTCGGAGTAATGCTGCCCAGAGACAAGGCTTGATCGCCCATATTTTGCAGCGTTAGGGTTTGACCAGAACTAGTCGTATTCAAAGCCTGACTGGCAAAATCCAGACGGTCAGACGTGAGCACAAATTGGGATCTGGTTTTGAACATCTGCATCGCCACAAAGCCGCCCACTACAAAAAATAGGGCTGTCGTCAGCACGATGGGGAGCACTGCCGACGAACGTCGAGCCGGCTCGTCCGAGCTTAACGATGACGCACCCGCCAACGGCACTGGATCAGGAAGCCGCTGCGGCAAGGGCTGCAACTGAGCCGCCGCTTGTGAGTGGGGGGGCAGTTGCAGCTGGGTCGCCAGAGACTGGGGCGGCTGAGCGGTCGGCGCAAGTAATAGCCCTAAGTTGTGGCGGGTGGCCGCAACCCCTGTCTGATTCCCAATGGCTTCGCGCAGGTGCAGCGCCTGAGTCAGGTAAGTATGCGCTGTAAAGGTGTCATCTAAACACAGGGCACGGGTACCCAATTGATGCCAAGCGTGGGCAATCATCGCTTGATCGCCCAGGTTCTCCGCTGCTTGTAGCCCCATCTGCCACAACTGTTCCCAAGTACCCCAATAACAGCTAGTGGCGATCGCTCCCTCCGTCAGCCGCACCAA
>JAYUYI010000756.1:0-2648 GCA_043752545.1 Thermoleptolyngbya sp. | reverse complement strand
CGCCTGCCACACGACCCGGCGAGGTGCATTGATTTCAATCTCAACATAAAGGCTAGGCATAACAGCACAGTCAAGCAATAGGGAGAAGGCAGGAGGCTGGAACCAACGGACTCAAGCTGTTTCCGTTGCGATCGCCTGCCCAATAAATTTGGGATAAATTCGATCGCATCGCGCGGTTCCGACACCTGTAGTCATTTGATATCCGCTCCTTTCGTAAAGCTTAACGGCTTCCTTCAAAGCGCTGGCGGTTTCTACCCAAATTTGCTGAAAGCCGCGATCGCAGATGGTTTGTTCTAACGTCTCAAAAAATTATGGTACGTAGTGTTCATCGCTCACGTTCGATCATTAGATTTCAAACTCTAATCCATCACTTAACTATGAATTCTGGCCTCAAGATGTAACGTTGAAAGCAATTGACTTTCGACTGTGGCTAGTTCTGCTAGGCGGTGGGCGACTGTATCGCGATCGCAGTAGGTTGTAGCTAGCGTCCAGTACAGGCCATAATGGCGCGCCTCGGATGCCATTAAGCCGCGATAAAACTGAGCCAGATCTGGGTCGGGGCAATGATCGGCCAGTAGTCCTAAGCGCTCGTGGCTGCGGGCTTCAATCAATCCAGAAATCAGCAGGGAATCAAGCAATCGATGGGGTTCTTGGGAGCGAATTTGGGCTTTGAGTCCGGCGGCGTAAGGCGGCGAAGAGAGCGGCGCGAGGGGAATATTGCGTCGATCGAGCCATTGATTAACCTGTTCAAAGTGCTCTAATTCTTCTTGGGCGATCGCCGTCAGGGTTCGCACTAGCTTGGCGTTAGACGGATAGCGGAACATCAAATTGAGCGCTACACCCGCTGCTTTGCGCTCGCAATGAGAGTGATCAAGCAAAATCGTGTCGAGGTGGGCGATCGCTTGCTCAACCCAAGCGCTAGAGGTGGGCTGTTGCAGAAATTTGATGGTCTTGGCGGGTGAGAGTTCCATAAATTTCCATTGATAAAATCGACGTAGCCGTAAACATTAAGTGCTTAAGACTAAGTTATCTCGATGCACCACTGTCTCAACCCCGGCATATCCCAAAATTGCGGCGATATCTTCGGAATGCCTGCCGCGAATTTGCTGCAATTCGATGTGGCTATAGTTGACGATGCCTCGGGCAATTTCTTGCCCAAGCGGGTCACACAACTGCACCGCATCTTGGCTTTGAAATTCGCCTTCGACTTCGACAATTCCAGCCGCTAATAATGATTTTCCGGCTTTACAAATTGCGTTGACGGCACCTCGATCCAGGTATAGTTTTCCGGCAGGAACCAGCCCATTAGCAATCCAGCGTTTGCGGGCATTGAAAGGCTGAGGTTCTGGCTCAAACTGGGTACCGAGCGGTTCGCCTTGCAGAATCCTTTCGATATTGTCTGGCGATCGCCCTTCGGTAATCACGGTTCTGACACCTGAGGCTGTGGCAATCTTCGCGGCTGAGATTTTGGTAACCATGCCACCGGTGCCCCAGCTACTGCCGCTATCGCCAACTTCAACGGTGCCTTGAAGCTCGGCAATATCATCTACCAAACTAATGGGTTCTGCCTCTGGATGAGATCGCGGATCTGCCGAATATAGCCGATCTACGTCTGTCAACAAGAACAGCCAGTCTGCTTCGACCAAGCTAGCTACCATGGCCGATAGGGTGTCATTGTCGCCAAACTTCAGCTCTTCTACGGCCAAGGTATCATTTTCATTGACAATCGGAATGACGCCGAGCTTGAGCAGCTGCCGAAAGGTGCGGTAGGCGTTGACATAGCGGCTCCGCTGAACTAAATCGCTACGGGTCAGTAATACCTGGGCGATCGGTTGGTCTAAGATTGTAAAAAAGTCGTCGTAAACCCGCATCAGCCGACCCTGACCCACGGCTGCCACGGCTTGCTTCAGGGCAATGGTGCGGGGCCGCTCTTTGAGACCCAATCGCGCACACCCAACGCCCACCGCGCCAGACGATACTAAGATTACCTGATGCCCCTGCTGCCGCAGGCGGCTAAGCACTTCTACCAACTTGGCAATGGTAGATAGGGCAAGATGACCTGTATCGGGTTGGGTTAGGCTAGACGTGCCAATTTTGATGACGACGGTTTGAGTCATGAGCGGGAGAAGAGTGTCTACGGCAAAGAGCGCCAAGGCTTACGAAGAAGACCTGACGCTCTTTGACTAGTTAGAGGGATTTATCGGCCAGGGTCTTTATATGAGGTAACCCTATTTGAATTATTAGTATTGTGTCAGGGGAAATGAATATTTATTTGTTTCGTAATATTTTCTTTATATTTACTGAGATATAAATCTGTTGCGGAATGTAACGCTTTTTTCCTGTTTATGGATTGGGCGGCAGTGTTGCTCCCAGTGCCTGTGATATCCAAACTTCTAGGGTATGAACCGGGTAGCGGCGACTGGCCTCGGCTGGGTCAACCATCGGCTCTACCAAAATAGTAAACATCCCTAAGCGGTTCCCGGCAAGAACGTCGGTAAAGAGGCGATCGCCCACCATGGCCACTTGCTCAATCGGAATTTGCATTGCATCTGCAGCTTGCCTGAGTTTGCGGCGAGAGGGTTTGCGTGCCCCTAGGAGATAAGGTAAATCTAAGGCTTTAGCAATACCGCTAATTCGAGTCCGACTCA
>JAYUYI010000755.1:0-14727 GCA_043752545.1 Thermoleptolyngbya sp. | reverse complement strand
CAGCCCTCTCTAGAGACAGTGCTAAGGTTCTCCGTAACGTAACAGCATCATCAACCACCAGAATCGTCGTCACCTGAACAGATTGAATGACCGTTGATCCTGTCTGAATAGAGGATTGACTATGACCATTCATCAGCCGTTGCGGAGCCTCGGCAGTAAGAGTTTCGGCAGTTTTTTGCTCTCGTTCAAATGCTAACAAAGCGCTGCTATCAATTACAGGAATCAGACTACCATCTCCCAAACTCGTGCAACCATAGAGGTAGCTAGGAGGATCGATCAAAGAGCCAAATGATTTGACGACCAGCTCTTGCTCTGTTATCAGTTGATCAACTTCGATAGCAAATAGCTGATCTTGTTGGCGCAGGATCAACATGGGTGCAACCGCAGTTTTGGGAGCGGAGGCAGTTGACCATGATTTAGCAGTAGGCACCTCTGGGATGAGGCAAGCGTAGTTTAAAAGAGCAGCAAGACGATGGGCGGGAATAATCTGCTCTCGCCAGTATAAGAAACGCTGTGTTCCTGATCGCCGAATTTGATCGCTCTGGGGTGTCACAATTTCTTCGACGTTATCCAGCGGGATTGCGAGGGTAGTCGTAGCAGCGGTGCAAATAATTAATTTAGTGTTGGTTAGGGTTAGAGGCAGACACAATTTGAATGTTGTCCCTTGACGGGGAGATGAGGCAACAACAACAGTTCCCTTAATTAACTGGAGCTGCGATCGCACAACATCGAGACCAATGCCCCGCCCAGACAGTTCACTCACCTGCGGGGCAGTGGAAAACCCTGGCTCAAAAATCAGTTCAAACAACCGATTTGGAGAGGTTGTTTGCAGCTGGTCAGAAGAAAGCCAGCCCAGTTCAAACGCGCGATTGCGAATCCGATCTAGGTTTAGCCCCTGGCCATCATCTTCAATCTCAATAATAGTTTGGTTGCCCTTGTAGTAAGCTCGAATTTCAATTTGACCCTCTTTCGGCTTACCCAATTGCTCTCGAACTGGAGAAAACTCAATGCCATGATCAAACGCATTGCGCAATAAATGTAGCAGTGGATCATAGAGTTTTTCTAGAATGGCGCGATCGACCAGCAAACTTGTCCCGGTCAATTTCAGACTCACTGGCTTATGATACGTAGCTGACAGGTCACGCAATATGCGAGGAAAGCGATTTAGCACCTCTCCAAGCGGTAACATCCGGGCTTGAGTCAGTTCACCGCTGAGATTTGTCAACATATACCGATGCTGATCGAGCAGTCGATCAGACTGTCTGGCATACAGCGTGACATCATCAACCGTTTCGTCTAGCTGCACAAAGTTCTCCAGGATTTCTTGTAGCTGGGCGTGCAGCACCCCGTAGCTATCCATTTCTAGCGAATCAAATTCAGTAGCTACTAGATCTAAAGTGGAATCGTTTTTAGCGCCCTGCAGATGGAGATCTGACGCTGAATCTCGTCCGTTATTTTGGGTACTGGAGGAGTCTGTTTTTGATGAGCTATTGGAACCCTTTGCAGAATTTTGATGCTCTGGGGCAACGAGCAGTTGATCTAGCGATTCCCGTAGATGACCAACCATCCCTTCAAACTGAGAAAAGCGATTCAGTAACTCGCGGAGCACTCCCTGGAGCTGTTCATTTTGCAGCGAGAGGCCATTGCGGTTGATGGTCAGTTCGCCTACTAAATTGCCCATGCGAGCGAGGCGATCTGAGTCAACCCGAACGGTCAAGTTGGGTGGGGTAGCAGTTTCTACGGGGCGGAAGGAGGCTGAGGAACTGGGTTGGCGGCGCGGCGATCGCTGAATCGCTGGGCCAATTTGTAAAGATTCCGGTTGACGTGAATCAAACGGCACCAAACTGACTGGACGATCTAACAGGGGTGCACCCAAGTTCTGAGGCGTTACCCGGTCGGCATCGGCCATCTCAGGGAATAAACTATCCCCTTCATCTAGTGATACAGATAGTGATTCAGGTAATGCTAGAACTGATCCATCTAGCATCTCTGTTTGATCGATCACAAACGATTCAGAGATTGATAGACGTGTATCGTCTAGGGCTTGATCTTGATCAATCGCCGCATCTTGATCAATTAACAGATCAGCACCGATGAGCGCACTACCGAAAACACCAAAAACGCTTTCTAGCTGAGGCAGCGACATTCTCAACTGCTCGGCTGCTTCAATTTCAATATCGGCAGCAGTGATTTCAGCCGCGATCGCCTCATCCAGCAATTCAGCAGCTACTGGCGTGATCGCGTCTAACGGTTCAGTTGAATCAATCGCCAATGCTTCAACGGCTTCAGATGCGGATAGAACGGCGTCTTCGAGTGGCTGATTCGGCTCAATTGCCAGATCGGCAGTTGTGTCGATTACACCAAACCCACCAAACAGGTTTTCTAGTTGGGGCAGTGCAGACTGTAGCAGATTGGCTGGTTCACCGAACGGTTCGGGTGCCATAACATCAGCGTCATGAATGACTGAAATGCTAATGTCGGTAATGTCGGGAACACTAATGTTAGGAACACTAATGTTAGGAGCACTAACGCTGAGAATATAAGCGTTTGAAACATCCAGTATCGGCTTATCAACCCTGACACCAGACGCTAGCGCCAGTAGGGTCTCAGATGCCTTTAAGCCTTGAGTCCGATCGCCTGCTAAGACAGCTTGACGACTGCGTTCTAAGTCAATTAACGTGAGCTGCGTAATCTCAATCGCCCAGTCGGGATGAGCATTGAGCGCCCGTTGGGCAGTTTCGGCAATCGTTTTAAATTCTGGCAGGTTGAGTAACTCGGCAAACCCGATGAAAACTTCGATCTGAGCCCGCAGTTCTCCAGCTACTTCATAGTCTTGAGGATGAGCCAACATTGCCGCAAGTCGTTCTAGCCCTTGCACCACATCCACTTCAAAAATGGACGTGATCATATCAACGCCAAGCTCAGCAGAACTAGGCAGATAGGTTTCGGTTTGCAGCAGCGCGTCACCACAGCGGATCTCAATTTGAGTGAAGATTGGATCGGCGATCGCCAACGCGTCTGGGTCAAAATGCCCGGTCGTAATTTGCTCCATCAAGGGCAACTTTAAACAGTCATAGGCGCGCAGCAAATCGTTTTCCAGAGCTGTATCCACCTCTAACGAATCGCTGTAAAGCGCCTTGAGGATGTTTTCGAGCCGATGCGCTAGGGTGGCAATTGTCTCTAGCCCAACGCTAGCAGCTCCACCTTTTATCGAGTGCGCGGCTCGCATCAAATTGTGTACCTTGGCAGTACTGCGTTGATCTAGAGTCAGTAAACCTGATTCTAAAATTTGCAGCAGTTCGGGAGCCTCTTCTGTGAAAAATTGATAGGCGTGGTCACGAATATCGGAATTGATTGCCATTGTTTAGATCCCACTGGTTGGTCTGGCACTGCTGAAAACAGGTATGAATTGCCCACTGCTCCACAGAAGCAAGCTACATCTCCTTGCTTGAGTGCCCTCGGGGCTATGCCCTTCTCCCTGCAAAGCAGGGAGAAGGGCAGGGTTAGGGCGAAGGTGGCAAAAGACTCAAGCGCGAAAACCATCCTTCTATGCAGCACCGCTTTTATCTAACGTCAAAATCACGTTCCATATCCTTGATGATTTGTGGCGATCGTCGTTGCAGATTGGACGATATCAACGCTCCAACCGCTAGATACACCAAAAACCCGTAAGGCAGTAGGTTGTAAGGAAAAGGTGGAATCGGAAAGAAACTGGTGATAACAGGAGACATCATAAACAGAACAGATGGAATCGCGATCGCCAGATCCCGTTGACGCAGGCGATTTTGACTGCGAAGCTCAAGCGGAACCGAGATAGAAATCAGCACATAGACCAGCAAAAAACCGTAGGTTGCCAGCGTGCCGCAGTAGCCGTAAATATCCAAGCTGGGCACTCCAAACAGGGATAGAGCGGTTGGTATCAGAAACACAATCATCACGGCAAGTAGAATAGCAACGTGGGGCGTCTGGTTCTGCGGATGAGCAGCACCTAGCGACCGATGCAGAATCTGCTGACGGCCCAGCGAGTACAGAATGCGTGAGGCAGCTGTGACACTGGCAAGGCAGCAGGTGAAGAAACTGAACATGACTCCCACAGCAATTGCCAGTCCTAACAGTTCAACGCCTGCAAGATTGGCCAGAACACTGAGTGGAACATCCGTTTTATCTAACGGTGTTTCATAACCGCGAAACCCCAACACTTCTACATAAGAGGCGAGAATATAGAACAGCCCACATAAGACCGCACTCCAAAGCACCGCTCGCGGAATGGCTTGGAAGGGGCTCTTGACCTCATCGCCCAATGTGGTTGCACTTTCAAACCCAACATAGCTAAAGATGGCTAGGATTAGCCCCAGCCGCAAACCTTCGGGTGAAACATCCTCAAGTAGAAGCTGGGGTGTATCGATCGTGAACCCATGTCCCACTAACACAATCAGCACCAGCACCAGAATTAATAGGACTGATGTGAGTTCAAGCAACAGCATGAGCACAGCTGAAAGCTGAATATCTGTAAAAGCGTAAAACCAAACAATTGAGGTGCAGATGACGTAGAGCAACAGAGGAGGAGCCTGAATGCCAAATTCACTCAGTACCACGTTTGCGTAGATCACAAAACCTGCCATCACGGCCATCGCGGTGAAGAGGTAGGCTGAAATCAGCGCCCAACCGGAGACAATGCCCGCAGTCGGTCCCAAATTTTTGGCAATGGCACCATAAAGCGTTCCTGGAAGCGCAAGGCGGCGGGCAAAGTGGTTGATGTTGACACTGACTAGAGCTAGCCCAACCGTGGCAATCAGGAAGGTCAACCAGGTACCATTTCCAGCACTGGCGAAGACTAAGCCGATATTCACAGCTGGCATGGCGGCAGGGGCAATGTTGCCAACGGACTGAGCCAGAGTCTCAGGAAATGAAAGGCAATTTGCCCGCAAGCCAGACGCTTGTTGTTTTGAATAAGTTGTCACAGTTCAAACCTTTCTATGTGTTTTTTTGGTTGGTTCAGCATGCCCCTGATACTGGGCTTGAGCAGATAGGTTTGGGCGGTTACTCGGCAAGTTAACGGATGACTTGACGCAGTCGCTAAAAACTAGGCACTAAAAACTCAGCGCTAATTTTCACACCTTGAACTGACCCACTTCTGATTGCAGCGTTTGTGCCACTTTTTGTAGTTCGTCAAACGAAATCGATACCTGTCCCGCTTCTGTAGAGGTTCGGTTGGCGATCGCTGCCACATCTTTCATCGTTTGGGTCACTTCTTTCGAGGCCTGCGACTGCACCACCGTGGCCTGGGCAATGGCTTCAACCAGCTCGCCAATTTGGGCACTCACTGCCGTAATTTTGTTCAAACTTTGGCGCGCCTCATCCACCAATTGCGTTCCAATCACCACTTGCTCGGTTCCCGATTCCATAGCGGTGACCACTTCATTGGTCTCTGCCTGAATGCTAACCACCAGCTTTCTAATTTCTTCGGTTGCTTCTGCCGATTGCCGTGCCAGCGTTCGCACCTCATCTGCCACCACCGCAAAGCCTCGACCTTCTTCTCCAGCGCGGGATGCCTCAATTGCCGCATTCAGCGCTAGCATATTGGTCTGAGCCGCGAAGCCACCAATTAGATCCACCACGGTAGAAATCTTTTGGGACGATTCTCCTAGGTGTTTTACTTTTTTGGCCGTGTCGGCAACCGTAGCGCGAATGGCCATAATACCGTCAACGGTGCGGTTCATGGCTGCATCCCCTTCTTCCACATTTTGTGCAGCTTGCTGCACGGCACTTTCGGCTCGTTCTGTGTTTTCAGCGACCTGCCGCACAATGATCGCTGTGTTTTCTGCAACTTGCAATGCAACCATAATCGCATCTGATTGCCGCAAGGCTTCCTCTGACAACGATCGAACCGAAACCTGACTGGAGCTGGTGGTAGCTGCCACTTGGTTAGCCGCTTTCTGCACCTGCAACACAATTTTGCGCAAGCTCTCTACGGTGGCATTGTAAGAGTCGGCAATCGTGCCGATTTCATCTGCCGTCACTTTGGCTTGGGTGGTCAGATCTCCTTTACTAATTGGGTCTACTTCCATCAGCAGCTCTAAGGCTCGCCGCTGCAACCCTTCTTTGAGCTGGCGCTGTTCTGTTGCTAGGTTGGTGGTTTGCTCTAGCAGTTCTACCCGGTAAATGGACAGGCCCAGCTCAGTCCCCAATCGCTGCAAAAAGCTGATTTCAAAGTCTTGCCAGCTGTAGGTCGTTGCGCAAGAGTGGGCAATGAGCAGGCCATACAGCTGATCGGCACCCACAATCGGCACCACCAAATTGGCCTTGATTTGCAGCCGCTTCAGCAAATTTTGATGGGCTGGGTGCAGCTGTAGGAGCGAAACATCATTAGTGGCGACAACCCGGCCAGCCCGGTAGGCGGCAAGCAACTCGTCTGGAATGCAGGAATCACTAATACTTTCATCAAGAGCAGTAGGCCATTGACGATCAACCGATTCGGCAACAATGGTGGAATTACCAACTTTACGAAAGCGGTAAATAACGACTCGATCAAAATTAAACAGCAGGCGTGCCCCTTCAACAGCCTGATCCAAGACCGTTTGCAGCTCGGCTACCTGCACCACATTTGATCCTTTTGCAGCGGTAATAAGACGCTCTTGTGCGGCCTCAAACTGTTGCAGATCCAGCGACTGCTGCAATTGAGCGGCCATGCTGTTGATGTTTAAACCGAGGGATGCCATTTCGTCTTCCCCTTCTACCACCACACGGGTTGCCAGATCGCCCTGTCCAATTTTTTCTACGGCCTCAGCGGCGTCTAATACAGGCCGGGTGGCGCGAGTTGCAATCCCCGTGGCGATCGCCGCCACCAGCAAGGCAATGCCCCCCGTTCCTAGCAGAGTCGTTAATAGCAGCTGCCGCTGCAGGACAAAGGCGATCGCCACAGGACGGGTAACCAGCACCCCCCATTTGAGGTTATAGGACGCGGCCAGTTCTTGGTTGGGTAGATAGGTAATCACCTCTCGGTTTTGGCCTGCGGCACGAGCGGCGATCGCCGTCTGCTTTTGATCAGCTTTGAAGCGGGTAGAAAATTCGTCCGCCAACGTCTTCGGCTTCACGGTTGAGTCCGTAGCAGTGGCCGACGGAGCAAAGGTTGGATCGGTAGCAGCGATGATTTGACCCTGGCCATCTGCCAAGAAAAATTCTTCCTCTGCTAAAGCATTGACTCCAAACACCTGTGCAAAGGCACTTACAGGGATGCGCACTCGAATAATGGCAACTGTTTTACCGGTCTCAGTATCTTTAATCGGAGCAGCCGTAAAAATACTAAATTTTCTGCCGACTCTGGCAACCTGTGGATAACCCATGACCGGTTGGTTAGTTTTTAGCGCTGCTTGAAAGTAGTCTCGATCAAAAATATTTTTGGGCTGAGGAGCTTTAGGATCCTCTTTAGTTTTGGCCAGCACGTTGCCCTTCAAGTCGGTCACCATGATGCTGTCGTAGATCTGTGCCTCTCCAATTCTTTTAGAAAGCGCATATTGATCCAGCACTTTTTGCTTGTCTGCCCGGGAAACCGTATCTCTCAGCTTAGGGTCTGCGAAAATGTTCAGCTGAGCAAATGACTGAATATCGCCGTAGCGTTCATCCATAAAGTTATTTAACTTACGCTCTAAGTTAGAAGCACTGTTTTCTTGCGCTTCCAATACCTGCTGCCGAATACTTTGATTGGTGACCAGGTAGGTGGTAGTTCCCACCAGCAAGATCGGAGACGTACCAATCACCATGCCCAGAAAGACAGCCTTGGTTCTGACGCTTAATCGCTGCCACCAGGCACCAGATCCCTTGGGAGACTGCCGCAACGGGTCTAGTCCAGGCTGAATTTTCATCCGGGTGGGAGAGCCGCCTATTGACGACCCTACAGAATCTGGCTGCCCCTGGGATGGCGAGGCAAAAATATCGGTGCTGCTGGGTGCTGCTTGAATCTGATCAAACGGTTGATCAGCCCGCCTGCCTTGAGAAGATGAATTGGAGGACGTATGAGTCATGAGTAAGCCCTTTAGAGCTGAATACGTTGGAATTGAGCAATAGATGAGGAGTTGAGCTGATTGACTGACAAAACTCCGATCCCCCACTGCTGCGCAGAAGCAAGCTACACCCCTTTCTTGAATGCCCCTCACCCCAACCCCTCTCCCAGAGCGGGAGAGGGGTGAGGGGCCAAAACTTTACCTCTAGCACCCCTTCTCCCCTGGTGGGAGAAGGGGTGGGGGGATGAGGGGTAAAAGATTTGTCAGTCAACCAGGAAATTGAGTTAAAGCATTACTGCAATTGCTTGCAGTTCAAAGCTGAGAGATGGTGTCAATAATGGCTTTTGCTTCTAAAACCGCTAGCATGGTTTCGTCAGATTTCCACCAGTACCCACGCAAAAGTGGTGCCATTTCAGATGTCATCGTGGCAGGTGTCAACGCCTGGATCACGCTAGGATCGCACCATTCAACGTCTTCTACTCGATCGACCACTAGCCCCAATGTCTGGTTTTTCTGAGTAGATGCCTGATCTGGAACCTGTAGCACAACCGCTGTATGAGTAATCCGAATCGTCTGTTGATAGTACGGAATTAATCCACCCAGATGTCCTAGATCGACCATCCAAAGCACTTCACCTCGCCAGTTGTATACCCCCATCACACAGGCAGGCATGTGGGGAATAGGCACAATCTGGTTAGCCGGAATCGTCAGCACCTCAGCGACCTGCTGAATCGGTAAGAAAACATTCGTCTCTGGGACAAGATGCAGTCGGAGAAATTGTTCTTCGGTATCGTGGGTTGAAACCAGATCCTGGTCTTCAACGCGGTTCGCTAAGGCAGGCGAATCTGGCAGTGATAAAGCATCAGGCATTGTCATGATTCCAGACTTAATGGTTAAGATCCCAGTCTTAATGGGTAATCAATTGCTTGATTGTGCGGACAAGTTCTTCTTGATCAATCGGCTTGGCAATGTAAGCATTAGCCCCCTGTTTCATCCCCCAAAAGCGATCCATTTCACCGCTTTTTGTAGAGCACATCACAATCGGAATATCCTTCGTAGCCATTTCAGCTTTGATCCGTCGGCAAACTTCAAAGCCACTACACCCCGGTAAAACAACATCTAAGATGATCACATCAGGCTTCTGTTGCTTTAAAGTGGCGATCGCTTCTTCTCCACTTTGCGCAATCAAAACGTTAATCCCCGCCTGCTGCAAGCAACCGATCAAAATTTGCATTTCTGTCAACGAATCTTCAACTACCAACACCGTTCCCATAGATTTTGCCCATGAATAAATAACAACAATTGATCAGAGTTTTGACGTTGATATATTAGGTACACCCTGCTCTAAATGCTTGCGAATTTCGCTTAGCACTGCTTCAGCATTCAACGGTTTAGCCAGAAAACCGGATGCTTTTGCAAAATTAGCTCGAAGCCGATTTGCATAGCCATCGCTTCCAGTCAAGATGACAATCGGCGTGTCACGAAAACAAGAAAGTCTGCGCAATTGTTCGCATACTTCATACCCATTCGCACCCGGCATCACCAAGTCTAAAAAGATAAAATCTGGCTTACGTGCCAACAACACGCTAATCGCTCGCAATGGGCTTTCCACACCTACAAATTGGTAGCCAGCTGCCGTTAGCAAGGTTTCCATTGTATTGCGAACCAAAACACTATCATCGACGCAGGCAATCAAAGCCTTTGAGGGAGGCGCTGAAGTAATGGCTGGCGGTGGTTTAGGTTGGCTCAGACTGCGGGGATAGATAAGCGCAGGCAAATCGGCAATGGTAATTAGTTCGATCCACTCCAGTTGAATGAACGGTAATAGCGAAGCCGTCACCTCCACCACATCTCGCTGCATTTGTACAGCCAGATCATACAGTGTTTGCTGACCATTGAGCCGTTGCACCAACATTTGATAAACCTGGGCTGAGCAGTGTTCTCGTAATTGTTCTGCCTGCCTAATAATCGGTGCTTTGTGTGGTGAGTAGGCCGTGAGTTTAGCATCTTGCCAGGCTTGCCACCGTTGCTCAGCTTTAGCTATGATATTATCTGTCTGCACTAAATTAACTTGTGATGTATGTAGATGATCATGCTGAATTTGGCTAGTTACAGTTGCCGCTTGCTGCACATCAAACAACACTTCAACCAACGTTGCCAGCACTACATCTGTTGCTTGTTCAGGAGTAATCTTTTGCTTTGCTACCCATATTTTTAGCAACGTATAGTCCCAGCTAATGGAAAAAGTATTCGCATCAGCATTCGCTAACTCCACCTGCCACCCTAATCGATGAGTTGGTAACCGAGGGCAGGATACGGCTAAGTTCCTGCGCCAACGTCGCATTGGATGAGTCCCACCAGTGGCATACATGCTGTCGCCTTGGAACAGATGGCATACCCACTGCGACTCCATTGTGGAGGTCCATGAAAGCTGGCCAGTAAATTTCAGCTGCTTGAGACCGCTAAAAAATTGAAAATGTTCCACCTGCTCAGACCTTGTAATAGTGATGGATATCCAGTTGTGTCGATTATCCTATTACGACACTTTCCAGCAAAAGTCAGTGACTGACCTATACTAGAAAATCCCGCCTTAAAAAGATGAAATTCACTTTTTATGTCTTGTTGAGGTAATTGCTATACCTCTACAGCTGCCATAGCAATAGTTCGGACACTTTTGAGAAGGCTTGCCCTCATCCCCCTTTCTTGAATGCCCTTTGGGCTATACCCCTTCTCCCAAAAAGGGAGAAGAAGGGGAGCCGGATTGAAGTCCCTCTCCCCGATTGGGAGAGGGCTTAAAGCCTTCGGCATACATGAAAAGGGTGAGGGCAAGTGGTAACGAGACAACGCGGGTTTCCAGCTCTTTCACAAAAACTGTCCGGAGTATTGCTAGAGCATCTAGGATACAGCAACCGCATTTCACTATTCACGATTAAGTTGTCAGTCGCAAACTGAAGAAGCAAAATCCTATGCCGTCTGAAAAGCAAACGACACAGGGAGGCAGGTAGCCAATTTAATTGCATACAGCTACGGCATAACACTAGTTTATCAGTCGATAATTTATGGGTGCAGCGGAGCCTCACGTAATTCCATCACTTTTTATATATCCACTCCGACATTCCTAAAATCCGCAATATCGAGCGATAAGATTAATCAGGGTAAAGCGAATAGACAGGGTTGGGGCAGCGATCGCCATCTCCAAATCCCGGCTATGACCCGAGCTACATTGAGGCAAAGAGAGGCAAACAACGGCGATGCGGATTTCCCTGAATTGGTTGCGGGAACTGGTAGACCTATCGATGACCCCAGAGGCATTGGCAGACAGGCTAACAATGGCTGGCTTTGAAGTAGAAGACATTGAAGACCGACGCACCTGGGCAGATGGCGTTGTGGTGGGTCGAGTGCTAGAACGAACCCCCCACCCCAATGCCGATAAGCTCAGTGTCTGTACTGTAGATATTGGGGCGGGTACGCCTTCTACGATTGTGTGTGGGGCGGCTAATGTGCGGGCAGATAGTTACGTCCCAGTAGCAACGGTAGGGACTTATTTGCCCACGATTGACCTCAAGATTCGTCCGCGTAAGCTGCGCGATGTAGACTCGCAGGGGATGATTTGTTCTCTAGCCGAGGTGGGGCTAGCCAAAGATTCTGAAGGGATTCATATTTTTCCGCAGGAAACGTTGGCAGTCGGGAGTGATGTTCGTCCTCTTTTAGGATTGGACGATGTGATTTTAGACCTAACGTCTACGGCCAACCGCGCCGATGCTCTGAGTATGGTGGGGATTGCCCGAGAAGTGTCTGCGCTGACAGGGGTGCCGCTGAAGCTGCCTCTGGTGCCAGAGGCGATCGCCAACCCGGCAGCCAGTGAGCTAAGGCTGCGGATTTCGGAACCAGCTGCCTGCCCGCTCTATGTGGGGACTGTGATTCAAGGGGTCAGCATCAAGCCATCGCCAGAGTGGTTGCAGCGCCGATTACAGGCAGCCGGAACGCGCCCGATTAATAATGTGGTAGACGTGACCAACTATGTGCTATTGGAGTGGGGGCAGCCGCTGCACGCGTTTGATGGCGATCGCCTGCGTACCATTGCTGGAGATGCCGCTCTAACCTTAGGCGTTCGATTGGCCGCAACTGGCGAGACCCTAACAACCCTCGACGGCCAGCAGCGTCGGCTGCGTGAGCAAACCCTGTTAATTACGGCAAACGACAAACCCGTGGCCTTAGCAGGCGTCATGGGCGGCGAGAATAGCGAAGTCTATGGGGGCACTACCAATCTGGTGCTCGAAGCGGCAGTGTTTGACTCGGTAGCCATTCGGCGCTCGGCGCGATCGCAGGGGTTGCGTAGCGAAGCCTCTGCCCGGTATGAGCGGGGAGTCAACCCAGCAGAGTTGGGTATGGCTGCTCGCCGAGCCATTCAGCTGATTACAGAGCTAGCGGGCGGAACAGTCGGCGTTCAAGCCACTGCCGCTGCCCGTCCGGGGCAGGCAGCGGCTGCACGGGCGATCGCTCTACGGCTATCACGGGTGAACCAGGTATTAGGATCCGTAGACCTAGAAGACAGCGATCGCGCCGTCGAGGGTGACGTTGGCGAACTGCTTGCAACCGATGTAGAGCGCATTTTGACTGCATTGGGCTGTACGCTGACCCCCACCAATCCAGACACAATCGAATGGCTGGTCACAGTTCCACCCTATCGCTATCGCGATTTAGAACGAGAGATTGACCTAATAGAAGAGGTGGCTCGTCTCTATGGCTTCGACAAGTTTTGCGACAGTTTACCTGCCAAGACAGAGCTGGGTTTCCTCTCCGCCGACTATGCCATCACCCGCGAAATTCATACCGTCTTGAAGGCTGTCGGTCTAACAGAGGTGATTCACTACTCGCTGGTGAAGTCGGTTCACCAAGACCAAATTGCGTTGGCCAACCCGCTATTAGAAGATTACTCGGCGCTGCGCACCGATTTGCTGCCCGCTCTCATCGATGCGTTTAAGTTCAATCTGGAGCAAGGGAACGGTGCCCTCAACGCTTACGAAATTGGCCGCGTGTTTTGGCGAGACGAAGACGGTCTAGATGAGAGCGATCGCGTTGCTGGCATCATGGGCGGCGATCCGTTTACCGGACGCTGGGTGCGCAGCGGTCGCGAGCAGCCGATGACCTGGTTTGAGGCCAAGGGAGTGCTAGAGCGAGCCTTTCAACGATTGAGCATCCCGGTAGAATATCAGCCCGACCGCCGCAATGACCTGCTACATCCAGGGCGGACTGCCTCACTTTGGGTGCAGGGCGAACGCCTAGGTACCTTCGGCCAGCTCCATCCTCAGGTGCGGCAGCAGCAGGGACTGCCCGACGCGGTGTATGCCTTTGAGCTAGACCTAGACTTGATGCTGGATTATCTCGATCAAGATGCCCGCATGACGCCGCCGTTTAAGCCCTACTCTGCTTTCCCAGCGTCCGACCGCGACATTGCCTTTTTTGCTCCAGTAAAATTCTCAGTGTCCGAGATCGAGCGCACCGTGCGCCAAATCGGCGGTGTCCTGCTAGAGTCAGTCGAGCTGTTTGATGAATATCGCGGTGAGGGCGTTCCCGAGGGCCGGCGCAGTCTGGCATTCCGGCTGGTATACCGAGCGGGCGATCGCACCCTTACCGATGACGACATTGAACCCGTGCACCAAAACGTGCGAGAAAGCCTGCAAGAGAAGTTTCAGGTCACCCTGCGCAGCTAATCCAACTAGGCAATTCTGCCCGGTTCAGCTCCCTCTTTTTGCGCTCCCTCTTAATTAACCTAAACGCATGCCTAAATATGTCATGTGGGGCAGCTACTGCGAGAATGTGGCAGAAAAGCGTGCCCCCTACCGTCAAGCCCATCTCGATCGCCTGACTACCCTAAAAACAGCAGGTTCCCTGATTACGCTAGGACCCACCCAGGATCTCACCTTAGTGTTTGGAGTCTATGACGCCGTAGACGAAGCCGCTGTCTGCCAACTGATCGAAGCCGACCCCTACTGGGAAAATGGTATTTGGACGGAGTACCAGGTTAAGGAGTGGATTCAGGCATTCTGAGCGGATGGATTAAGCCAATGAATCAAGCGTTAGTGGGGCATCTTTCCCATGCCCTGCTAACGCTGAACCACAATGGAAGTGACGGCTAGTCGAATTGCACTTTGTAGAGCTGAAACAATTCGCCCGATTGCTTGCGGACAACGCGCGCCTGAGCGGTCTTGATTAAATTTTGCCAGCTGGTCAAGGGTTCTAGAAACACTTCTGCCCCGAGATAGGTTTCTAGGATTGCCCAGTTTTCAGCGATCGCCGATTCAGGGTCAATCACGTCAAACACAAAGACACCGCCCGGTTTGAGCACTCGTTTCACGTCCGACAAAACGATTTCCCAGTAGGCCAGCGGATAGTAGCAGCTAAACCCAGTGGCGATCGCCAGATCAAACTGGTCAGGCTCATACTGCAACTGATGGGCAGGGCCGAGCTGCACGCCCTTAAACAATTTAGAATTCAGCTGAGGACCACGGGCATTGAGGGTATCGTGCGCCACCTGACTAATCTCTTGGCCATAAAATACGGCTTCCCATTCGCGCCACGGGTAAATTAAAAAGCTAACGCCACAGCCAATATCCAGGCAGCGCTGTTGCTTTTTAGGCTGCGCAATATTCCAAAACGGGGACGCAATTTTGGCGGCCAATAATCCAGATACCCACTCTTGGTAAATCGGCATCTGTTTGACTTC
>JAYUYI010000754.1:0-2660 GCA_043752545.1 Thermoleptolyngbya sp. | reverse complement strand
ACCTAGCGTCTTCCCTGCTCTAGGATGTTTTGCACCTCTCGGCTGGGCACATAGCGATAGCCAAAAGTAGACGTGTCAGAGTCATCAATGATCTGCGGCGTTAGCATCACGATCACTTCTTGGCGGGTATTAGTACGATTGGTACTGCGGAACAGTGCACCTAAGATGGGGATATCTCCCAAGATTGGTACTTTTGTCACTTCACTTCGATCTTGATCCTGGATAATCCCTGACAAAATCAGCGTTTGCCCATCCCGAACCCGAACCTGTCCAGACGAAAGCCGTCGCACGGCTAACAGCGTAATCTGGAGCACTGAATCCTGCACATTGGCCCTAAACGTATCCGCTGGGGCGGAGATAGTAGGCCCCACAGACAGGGTCACAAAGCCGTTGTCATCAATCCCTGCCACGTCAACAGTCAAAATCAAGCCAGCTGGGGTTGTTTCAACGGTCACAGTTTGGGTGCGGTCTGTCCCCGTTCCTTCAGTTTCAATTTCGAAGTTGGTGACCACGTCCTGGGTCAGCTGCACTTCAGCCGTTTCCCCTTCTTGAACCACGAGGGTCGGATCGGTCAAAATTTTGGCGTTGCCACTGGTGATGGCAAAGCGCAGCTGAGCCAGGAAGTTGCGGGCAAAATCAAAGCCTGACCCCTGGAGATTATTGCCACCAATCAGGTTACCCAGCTGATCTACAGCAGTCCCGATGCCGATCGGAGTGCTAGAGCCAAAGTTGATTACCCCAACGCCATCATCTTGAATGATACGAGTGTCGTCGATGCCAAACGAGAAACTGGTCGAGGCTCGGTCAATGTTTGATAGGTTAACGTCGATAACGCGAACATTGATCGCAACTTGGCGACGACGGACGTCAAGCTGGGTGAGTTGAGCTGAAGCAATTTCCAGCAGTTTGGGAGTGCCCACCAGGGTTACAGAACGCGTGCGTTCGTCTCCAACAACCGATAACCCTCGAAGTATCGGAGTTGAGTCTTGATAATCAACCCGTTGAGTTTCGATCGCAACTTCGGTCGTGGTAGAGACTTGGTTAATCCCTGATGTTTCTCCCAGTTCACCCCCTGTGACAGGTACAGCAACAGCTGTCGCGACCTGTCGTTCTCGGCTGACAGCCGTCTCAGCTCCCAACCCCACCAAAAAGTTGAGCGCCGTAGCGACGTCTACCTGGTTGAGGCGTAGGGTTCTCATGACGAGAGCGCGCGCTGAGTTGGGTAGCCTGGTACCGACAAAAATGGTCCGCCCATTGAGGTTGGCTTCTAGGCCACTAATCCGCAACACGTAGTTGAAGACGTTTTGCACTGGTTCATTTTCGATATCCAGTGAAATGCGCGAGCCAGCCGCTGTTGCGGTCTCTTGAGCGACAGCGGCATCGCCCCCTTCTGCAGCCTGCTGCTGATCAAGGTAAGCAATATTCAGTCCAGCGGCTCGAGCCAGCAGCGACAGCACATCTCGGACTGGAGCATCCCGCAGCACCAATCGAGGTACCACCTCAGAGGTGCCCAACTCGATCACCGTTGGAGAAGCATCGGTAGTGGCGACCGCAATATCGCCGACTGGGGGAGCGACAGCGCGGGGCAGCAGGGGCGGAGCTAGACCCGGCCTCGCAGCGGAGGGAGTCGAGGGAACGCCATTGATATTGACCTGCGGATTGGGAACTAGCACCTGGGACGGCGGCACGCTGGGCAAGAGCGGGGGTGAAGTCGAAGGGTTGGACGGCAGCGGTGGACTGTTGGGGGAGGAAGGCGGCAACTGCGCCATTGCCCCACTGGTACTGACGTTAAAGGTGACGCTGGCATCGGTTTGGGCAACCTGACTAGTGGGAGGAGCTGTTTCTCCCATGATGGTCACCCGCACGCTGTTCTCATCCAGTTGGCTCACCATAATGGCGCTAATGCCGGGAGCAGGGCTGTTTTGCAGAAAGCCATTCCCTTCCGGCAAGACAAGTCGGGCATTGACAATGTCAGCAACGAGCGCATTGCCTCGATTGACGGTAAATACTTGGGGGCGATCGCCATCTCCAGTTTGAAGAACAACTTCAACGCCATTAGCCGTTTGGTTGATCTGCACCCCTGTGATTTGGGTGGCGGCCGCATGAGCGGGCAGGGTCATCATCAACGCGATCGCACCGCCACCGATAATTTCGGTCAGACCAAGATGCGGTTTCACCATTCACTCCTCCTTCCAACTTTAAAACAGGCAAATAAAAGCAAACAGGTCAATAGATTAATGAGAGTGTTGAGCCAAAGTCCTTGTGTCAAAACGTTTGCCAACATCCGTCGACGTAGTAGAACCAATCATCATCTGCGATGCACCTAAATCAAAACCCTACGGCGGCGCTGGCGTTACAGCGGGAGCGGGCGCTGGGGCAGCCGCCTCACCGGTAGCCGGATCTGCTGCCGGAGGCGGAGCAGGCGCAGCGACGGGCGCAGGCATCAACGCCTGAATCTGAAAACTCGTCTTCAGCCGAGGATCCACAGGCCCAGTTGTGACGGGTCTGCCCTGGGCATTGAGCGTTAAGGTAGCGGGAGCGGCCAAGGTAGAGGTAAAGTTTCGCAGGACTAGCAATGGCTGAAGCCGCTCAATATTGCGAATGATGGACTGGGTTTGGGCAAACGTTCCTTCCATCGACACATCATAAAGCCGCTGCCG
>JAYUYI010000753.1:0-2662 GCA_043752545.1 Thermoleptolyngbya sp. | reverse complement strand
CAAGATCCAGGTGATTAGCTTTCCCACCAAGACGACGCCAGCGATGACTAAAAAGCTACCCAGCAGCATCCCCAATATGCCCAGCCAGGGATGTTGATCCATGGCAGAACTGGAGACATACGAGCGGACAGAATGCCGCGTCGGTTGCATCAGGGGGGTGGGGCGATCGCCCGCTGGCGATGGTGGGCGAACTGGCTGTCTACCCAGAGCAGGTTTGGCCGATACGTCACTCGCGGATGCCTCATCTGGGGGGAGCTGTCCGGGAAAGACGGGTTGCTGCAATTCAGGGCGGGAGCCAAGGCGGGGGGATGGTTCTACGTCACTGGAAGGGGGTGGCGAAAGCGATTCAGCCGCCGCTGCCACATTACTAGTTGGATGACCTGCCGGATGACTCACCTCTACTTGAAGCTGTTGACTCAGGCGATGCACCAGGGCTTCGAGCAGGGCCTCACCTTGATGCTCCATGCTTTGCATCCGATTCAGCTGTTGCATCAGGCTGGTTTCGTAGGTGCTGAGGTCGCTCTGGAGAGAATTTAGCGCATGGTTGAGCGTCTCATCTAGCGCCAGAATTGCCCGATCGGCGTTGCTGAGGGAGCCAGGGCTGGGCGTGGCGGGCAAGTTGGGTGGGTTGAGCGTAGCATCGAAGCCGGGTGGGTGGCTCAATCGCTGCGCCAACATGCTGTAGAGGTGACCAGCCAAGGTTTGTGCTAGTTGCTTAGCCCAAGCTCTTTGTTGGGCGAGCTGTTGTTGGGTGAGTAAAACCTGATGCTCAGACTGGAGCATTTGCTGCTGGGCTTGCAGCTTTTCGATTTCATTGATCAGGCGCGATCGCTCGGTTTGCAGCCGACCCACATCTTGACTCAGCTGAGAAACCAGATCTTGCTGAAGTGCTCTCAAATCCTGTGTGACGCTCTTCAAGACCTGTTCTGCGGTCTGAGGATCGTTGGTTTCAGAAGCGGTCGGTAGGTTTTCTGGTTCTCCCATCAGTTTGCAACCCCAGTGATGCTAAGCGTGTGCCTGGAGAGCACAGTGCCTTGTTTCAGAGGTTAGCCCAAATCTGGCAGATATGCCGAAAATTATCTATGTTTGTTGCACAACCTGAACGCGATGGCACGCGATGTGGGCGCGATCGCCCTTGCACTATGCCCAATTAAAGCGCTATGCCCCATTAAACGGGAGTGGGTGCATGCTCGCCAGAAAATTTGGGCAGGGTAGACGTGGTAATTTCATGGTTGAACCCGTTTGCCTCTCTCAGCGTCGGCCTGTTGCCATCATGACTCCTTCCCCCACTGCTGCTGCCACTGCTGCTCCCCAACCCTCCAAACCTCCAAAAATTATCGTGTTGGACGATGACCCGACGGGATCTCAAACCGTTCACGGCTGCCTGTTGTTGACGCGCTGGGATGTAGAAACGCTGCGGCTAGGGCTAGCAGACGCATCGCCAATTTTCTTTGTCCTCACCAATACGCGGGCATTGCCCCCGGATCAGGCCACTGCCGTGACGCGGGACGCCTGCCGGAATTTGAAGCAGGCGATCGCCCTCGAAGGGGTGCGTGAGTTCCTGATTGTCAGCCGCTCAGACTCGACGCTGCGAGGGCACTACCCAATCGAAACCGATGCGATCGCTGAAGAGCTAGGCTCATTTGATGCCCACTTCCTCACCCCGGCCTTTTTTGAAGGAGGGCGCGTCACCCGCGACAGCATCCACTACTTGATCACTAACGGCGTCCCTACCCCCGTCCACCAGACCGAATTTGCCCAAGATTCGGTGTTTGGCTTTCACCACAGCTACCTGCCCGACTATGTGGCAGAGAAAACCAATGGGAAGATTGCCAGTAGCCAGGTCGAGCGGTTTCTATTGGCCGATGTGCGCTCTGGAACTCGCGATCGCCTCATGGCCTTAACTCACAACACCTGCGTGGCCGTAGATGCTGAAACCCAGGCTGATATGAACCAGTTTGCTGCCGATGTGCTGGTGACAGCGGCGCAGGGTAAGCGCTTTCTGTTTCGCAGTGCTGCCAGTTTGCTGACGGCGCTCGCGGCTCTGCCACCGCAGCCTGTTGCCCCAGCAGCCATGGCCACCTATGTACGCGACAGCAAGCCCGGTGCTGTCATTGTCGGTTCCCATGTCAAAAAAACCACCGAGCAGCTGGAAGACTTGCTGCAAGCCCCCGGTACGGTGCCCGTTGAAGTCAACGTGTCGCGTCTGCTAGACGAGTCCCCGACTCAGCGAGCCGACTTGCTGCACCAGCTGCTGCACCAGGTGAGCGAGGCTCACGCCCAAGGCAAAACCCCCGTTGTCTTTACCAGCCGCCAAGAAATCAACTTTGCCGATACCCAAACCCGGCTTGACTTTGGTGCAGCGGTTTCTAGTCTGCTGATGGACATTGTGCGGGGTCTGCCAGCGGATATTGGCTTTTTGATTAGCAAGGGTGGCATTACCTCCAATGACGTGCTCAGCGACGGCCTAGCGCTGACGGCAGCGCGGCTCTTAGGGCAAATTCTTCCCGGCGTGTCGGTGATTCGCACCCCCGCCGACCATCCCCAGTTCCCCCACCTGCCCGTGGTGCTGTTTCCTGGCAATGTGGGCGATCGCACTGCCGTAGCCCAGGCGTATTTGCGCCTGAGGCATAGTCCTGAGCCGGGTTAGTCGATTAGGATA
>JAYUYI010000752.1:0-6715 GCA_043752545.1 Thermoleptolyngbya sp. | reverse complement strand
GTTGAAAGTTGGACAGTTGACCCAGCTTTCAAATCGTCGCAACGCTTCCGATTGAACTTCTTCAATTGTAGGTGGCATCTTGGGCATGAGGAACATAGTGATCAGTTCTCAGTAGTGTACTCTATTATTATTTTATCATAGAAATGTGCCTTTTAACTCCTGAAACCCTTGCCACGTAAGGCTTTCAGGAGTTAAAATTGTAGTATACACATACTACTGAGATTGCTTTTATGTTGCTACCCACGCAGCCCTTGACGCTTGAGAAATCGTTGGAACAGGTTCAAAGCCTTCCAGCAAGCATGACAGAGCTAAACGGCGAACCCGAAGGGGTTAACGTTCTCCTAGTTCGCTGCTGCGAACTAGGAGAACCTCCCAGAAACTGTTTGGCAACGCAGCTGAGACGATTGTCCGAGCGCAAGCCCATGCAAACGCCGCAGAACGCGGCGTTTATGAAATACCAAGCGATGGCTATTATCTGGATGAAAAACCATCCAGTGTAACCCGCGATCAAAAACCGCTAGATCAATTTACCGATCTAGCGGTTTTTATTTGAGTCTTGAAAACGCTGAAACCCTTGCTGTGTAAGGGTTTCAGCGTTATAATTAGAGTATCACATACCACTTGAGGTCTTGTCTCATGGCTCGTCAATCAACAGTAGAGTCCGAAATTCCCCTAACGGCAGGGAAAGACGAAGCAATGGAAGAAATTCAATGCCGTCTTGAAGAAGCATTGGAAGAAATTCAATGCCGTCTTGAAGCGACGGACTACCTCGACTGCCAACCCAAAGGGGTGGCAGCCCTTGTCAGTCGCAGTATTGAACTAAAGTTTGCTGACCCAAAAATGTGTGTTGCCAATGATTTGGCGTTGCTGTCTCAGCGACATCAAAATGCTCCCTTCCGGGCAAGCTTCCTCGATCACAACATTAAAGTGCTCAAGTGGCTACAGCAGCAAGACGGGCAATTTGTTCATCAAATTGCCGACGATCCAGACGAATATGAAGATGATGCTATCATCACCGTCCGCCTCCCACAAGGACTAGGACGCTATCGACTGGCGTAAAGAAGCGATCGCTTGTTAATCTCTAACAAGCGATCGCTTCCTTGTGTCTAAAACGCCCCTTAAAGATTGATAATCCGTTAATAAAAGCCCCTCGATCGAAGCATTCGATCGAGGGGCTTTTATTGGCTTAAAACGGCTGGAACCGTTGCTATATATAGGCTTTAACGATATAATATATACATGGTTAAGAAACTAACGATGTAACTACTAGCGGATACGCTAGCGACATTGCGAGTGAGGAACACGCAGACTCGTGGACGGGTTCAAACTGCTCCAAGCACCTCCATAATTGGTAGCAATGTTATAGATACCAAGTTAGTTTCCTGACCTAACAAAATTAGCCACTAACTAATTTTCCGATCCGTACCAGTCCGCCATCTCACTGTCAAAGCAGGTCAATGCTTGTCATGTACATAGACAGAGATGGAAATCTTAAGCAACGCCAGGGCGAGTCTTGTTTCTTCGATCATTGACACTGACCACGAAGAAGACTCGAAGCAAAGTCGTAGCTGGCTCTTTGGGTTAGATCCGCCGCTCTTCAGCTATTTGCTAGAAGCGCCGCCTTTCAACCTTGCTAAAAAGAGCTTCCCTTCAGAGATAAGGCAATAGGTTCCACACTATTGCTGGGAGCGAGTGGAGTACCAGAGTAGAGACAGAATCTCTGGGGCAAGGCAAGCCATAAAAACAAAACGGAATATTAGGTAGTAAAAACTCTTCTAAGCCAGATGGCGTTATAACCAGTAAAACCTTTTCTAAACGAAAGTCGCATAACACATAAGCCGCTCAGCCGTAGAGAAACAATAGAAGGACAAGACAGAGGTGACTCTGTTGACCATCAAAAAAAATCGCAAAGACAGATGTCAATCGACGGATTGAGAGCAGTCTGCATTAGCGATCGTTAGATGGATTACTTGGGCTTGGGTTAGACCCAGGAAGAGTTAGGCTAATTGACTGCACACAAGAGCAGTAACCCGATCAGCCCCGACGCTCACGGAAGTGAGCTATGCCTCCCCCGCTGCGGGGAACATTCTCGTAACAGGAAACATCCTCGTAGCCGGGAAACAAGGTGAGAGTAACTGAACGGTGATAGCCAAAAACACCCACGACCAGCAATGTCGTGGGTGTTTTTTGTTTGGGGGTGGTGGGGGCAAACTCCGATCGCTGCCATTGCGATCGGAGTCAGAGAGGTGGGATTCCCGCGAATTTTGTTGAACTTCTGCTCAGGTAGGCAGAAAAATGACTCTAATTTGATCGCCTGAACCCCTTGATAAATCTGGGCATTCTCAATAAGCTCAAAAAATTCTGGACTAAATCTGGACTAAACTTACCCGATCGCTTTTCGGTTGCGAATTCCTTATTGAGAATAAGCGGAGGATTGGTGAGTAATCATCGAATCTTAGCATTCCTATTGTGCCATCCCTGCTCTTAGCGCAACCACCCAAGCAAAAACCCGGAGACTTCAATTGAAGTCTCCGGGTTTTTGCTTGTTACGGCTTATATACAGATGACTTGCCGTTTGGATCTGTAATCCGCGTCAGTTTAAACGTAGTGTCATCGCAACTCAAGTTGAACTCCATGTTCCGACCTTCCTGAAAAGCAGCAATTTCGCTTTGCGCCTCGCAGAACCGGAACATTGTGTATGACCAGTCGAGGTCTGCGACATTGAACTCCAGCATCCAGACGTTTTTAGCACATTGAATGCTAACTAGGGCTGGGGGAGTCACGATCGAGGGAATGGTCTCGGCTAAGTTCGCTGTCGCGTTTTCGATCCGGCTGATCAAAGAAAACAGTTTTGCCGAGGCGACCAGCCCCGCTAAGGCGATCAACCACATAACCGTAACGTAAGCGGTATCAAAGGACATAATAGACATAGCGTTCAGCAGTATGTGTGTATTACATCCATTATAACCGCTACAACCCTCTAGCAGTGGAGGTTGTAGCGGTTGCGCCCGATGAATGAATACGGGCGCAACCGCTATCGACCAACCACAAATAGCTTATGTCACCGCAGCGGAACAGCAAAATGACCAATGCCAACCATTTAGGGTTGAAAGTCTGGAGAGAAGCCACCAAAAGGAGTCGCCTTCGCTACTACAGCGTCGCGGTGATCTCCGTTCTCTTGGCGTTAGGGATCACCCTAACGCTTGGTTCATTGCTCAGTGAAACCCCGGCTCAACTATTCTTGGTCGCTGTTACGGTAACTGCCTGGTATGGCGGGATGGAGCCAGGATTATTAGCGACCGCCCTGTCTACCCAAGCCCTCAACTATATTTTGCTTGAGCCGCGTCCTGTCCTCCTTACCCCGTTAGGAATTATTGATGTCCATCTGGCTATGTTGTTCCTTTCAGGACTGGTCGTCACTTATTTGAATGAGTCGCGTCGGTCAGCAGTCCGTCGAGAGCAGGCATTGCGGGGTGTCAGCGAAACAGCCCGACGTGAAGTGCAGGAGCTGGAGCGACTCAACCGACTCAAAGATGATTTCCTCAGCACAGTTTCCCACGAACTCCGCACGCCGATGTCCACCATCAAGATGGCGATTCAAATGCTGGAGATTAGCTTGAAGTCATTGGGGGTTCTGGAGGATGAAGCCAACCCGATCAGCCGTTATTTCAAAATCCTGCAATCAGAAGGGAACCGTGAGCTGGCTCTGATCGACGATCTCCTGGATCTGACTCGACTTGATGCTGGAACGGAACCACTGACGATGACCACCATTGCGCTCCAGCACTACATTCCTCATCTGGCAGAGTCTTTTAGCGAACGTGCTCGACAGCGGCGGCAGCGGTTAGTCTTCCAGCTTCCTGACGCTCTACCAGACTTCACCACCGACTTGCCCTACCTGGAACGCATTCTGACGGAGCTACTGCATAATGCTTGTAAATATACGCCAGATGGAGAAACCATTACGGTGTCTGCTCAAGCCATGCCAGCAGCCTTAGAGATTCGCATCAGCAATACGGGAGTCGAGATTCCGGTCACAGAATACGATCTCATCTTCGATAAGTTCTACCGCATTCCTAACAGCGACCCTTGGAAGCATGGGGGCACCGGACTGGGGTTAGCCCTAGTGAAAAAGCTCACTGAATACCTGGGGGGTCAGATTTGCGTCACCAGCGGCGGCGGACAAACCAGCTTTATTCTGTGCTTCAACAAAGTTCGCGGGAATCCCCAACCTTCAGGGAACGGAGAAGCAGCGAAGCGCCCTTCGTAGTGAGCAAGGTGGGGTAGTTTATTGCTGCTCCGAGCGATATTTTGAGAATGTTCCCCATTTAACAGCCTCTTGCTGAGAACTCAATACGCTAGAATCTATACCCAGTAAGGGTTTCAGCGTGTTAGAATTAGAGTACACATACTTGAGGCTTTATGGCATCATTTTGCGAAGGCTGCGTGTTTCTTAACCCAGGCTTCTTTCTTAATGTAGGTACTGATCATTTGCGCTGTTCACCGCAGCCGAGCGGACCTGTAGGGGGGAGTTGCCTCCACTACGATCCGCGGCCTCGACCAAATCTGGAACCTCTGAAGGTCACACTAAAACCAAAGAGAAGTCCACGCATCAAGTACGCTGTATCGGGCACTGTCTACTCGTGCTCAATGCGTGAGATTGCCCGCGATCGTGAAGAGATTAATTTCTTCACACTGCTACTTGAGTTTTCAGGGATGACGCGGCACTACTCAAACAACGCCCTTCAAGGGATTTATTTAGCCTTGGAGGACATCCCCAGTTTGCCCCCAAACAGTTTCGCAAGAAGGCTAAAAGCCTTGAAAAAGAAGGGAGCGACTCAGCTCTACCTAGATCTAAGGAACTGTTGATCTGTATCCGAGAAATCGTTAGACAAAAATTGTCTAACGATTTTTTATTGGGAACTTAAAGCGCTAAAACCCTTGCTGGGTATAGGTTCTAGTGTGTTAAAATTAGAGTACACATACTTGTGAGGGATTATGAAGGTGACACCATCAAAGCCAGTCAGAGAGTGCCTTCTCACTGAGATCACTGACGATCCTAATGAGATTAAATTCTTCCTAAAGCTACCTTCTGGCTTGCCAGGAGTTAAGCGAGTCCACTACGACAAAGCTTTCCAAGGCTTTTATTTGTCCTTAGCGAACATCTCAATTCTGCCTCGAAACAGTTTTAACAATTACCTTCATCTTTTGAAAGATGAAGGCGCTGAAAGTCTCTATATCAAATTAAAAAGCTGATACTCTGAAACCCCATCAGACCAATAAATTTATTGGTCTGATGGGGTTTCCTATTACAAGCTTAAGCGCTGAAACCATTACTGAGTATAGATTCTAAGTGTTAAAATTAGAGTACACATACTTATGAGGGATTATGATCGATTGTCGAGCCTGTCAATTTGCAAGCTCCGATTTTGTTAGAAACCTGAGCATTTCAAAAGACATTTGTTCTGTCGAAGGTCAACTCACTAACTCAGAGGTGGAGGCTCGCTTCCCCCATATCTTTGAATCAACGCTCCGTTGCACACTGCAACCGAGCGGGCCCATAAATGGGCAATGTCCCTATTACAACCCTCATCCGAAGAAACAATTGGTTAGGTTTGAAGAGGATGAGGGGGATTATTCCTGCCTTGCAAGCAACTTGGGGTCGCAACAAGAGATCAATCTCTTGTTTTATCTGGGTTTAAGTCAAAAAATCACCCGCTTGTTGAATCTAGTGATCGTTGAAAAAATCTACGCCAAGGGCGGCGGCGAGGATATGATTCTCATAGGACATGAGGTCATGCTTGAAGGCATTGAGTTTGTAAGCTTTCTGAGCTTCTATCAATTCCTTCGAGACATCCAAGCTCAAGGAGCTGAGACCCTCTACATCAACCTAACCTAACTAAGCCGAAAACCCGCTAGATCAATAAGATCTAGCGGTTTTTTATTGGAACTTAAAACACTCAAAGCCTTACTGAGTAAGGGTTTCAGGTGTTAAAATTAGAGTACACATACTTATGAGGGATTATGGTCGATTGTCGATCGTGCCAATTTGCAAGCTCCGATTTTATAAAAAATCTGACCATTGCAAGAGACATTTATTCCGAGAACGTTGAGTTCTCGGAATCAGAGGTGGAGGCTCGCTTCCCCCATATCTTTGAAGATATACTCCGTTGCAGTGTGCAACCGAGTGGGCCCGTAAATGGGCAATGCGTCCATTACGACCCTTATCCAAAGCAACGACTTGTTATTAGGTTCAAAGGGGAAGGCAAGCATTATTCTTGCCTTGCAAGCGACTTAGGTTTAAGGCAAGAAATCACTCTCCTACTAAACCTAATAGTCGTTGGAGTGATCTACGCCAAGCGCAAAGACGGGGATACGATCCTCCAAGGAGCAGTGCTCCCGCTCGAAGAAATTGAGTTCGCAAGCTTTCTCAACCTCTATCCCTTCCTTCGAGATATCAAATCTCAAGGGGCTGAGACCCTCTACATCGACCTAACCTAACTAAGCCGAAAACCCGCTAGATCAATAAGATCTAGCGGGTTTTTTATTCGTCAGCCATTGTCCTCATCTTCAGCGATCGCCAAGGGTGACTGATCGATCACCTCAAAGCCCAGCCCTCGCACCGCATTGATCACCTCTCTAGGGTTGATGTCAACCGCAAAATGTTTGGCGAGAATTCGCAGAGCCGCGATCGCACTCTCTCGCTTGATTGTTA
>JAYUYI010000751.1:0-14798 GCA_043752545.1 Thermoleptolyngbya sp. | reverse complement strand
TTTGTCCGGCGATTCTGAGCATTTTTGTGAAGCCCTGATGATCCTCCCCATTCTCAGAGAGAATGTAAGTTCATCGTTTAGGTTTTGGGGTAGAGATTTCATGACCACCGCCACTACATATTCCAATGCACCCGATCTCTCAACTGATGATTATTTAGTCATCGGGTTAGCCAATTGTTTTATCAAAGAAGACGGTGAACTGCATTCGGTCAAAATTGCTGAGCCGATTCCTTCTGCCGCCTTAGAAGCGATCGCCAAGGGCATTCCCACGTCGTACGAACTGGCGTGCGCAACGACATTAGGAGCAGTGCTTGAGGGTGAGACGTATAAACTCCCTCCAGAGTTTCCGGCTAGCACCCAATTTTGTGATGAATTTACCTTACGGGCCTTTTCTGCGGCTCGTACTTATAAAGCCCGGGTCGTGGCTCAAGCCATGATCCCGCCCGGAAGCATGCGTCAAGATTTCAATTTCTCTGTTGAGCGCAAGCGGGTACTAAATTCGGAGCGGATTATCAAAACTGAGGACAACGTCAAACAACACGCCTACACTCATCAAGTACTGTAATGCTAAAACTCTACGGCGGTGCCCGCAGTCGCGCTTCGATGGTGCAATGGTACCTGGAAGAATTAGAGGTTCCCTATGAGTTTGTTTTGCTAGATATGCAGGCAGGAGACCATCGCCAGCCAGATTTTTTGGCGATTAATCCGGTTGGGAAGGTGCCCGCGATCGCAGATGGGGCGTTTAAGCTGTGGGAAACGGGTGCGATTTTGATGTATCTAGCAGAAAAATACGACGCCGAAAAACATGACTCAATGCTGGATGCGATTGAACAGCGGGCGACGCTGGCGCAGTGGGTGCTGTTTGCCAATGCTACAGTTGGGCCTGGGATTTTTGTAGACGCCACCCGAGAGCGGGAAGCCCCTAGATTATTGGGAATGCTGAATCAATTGTTTGAGCAGCATCCTTTTGTGATGGGTGATCGCTTTGGAGCCGCAGACGTCGCGGTCGGCTCTATCTTGGCCTACATCCCCATGATGCTCAAGCTAGGGTTTGAAGATTATCCGGCCATTCAGCACTATCTGGAGCGCCTGGGTGAGCGTCCGGCCTTTCAAAAGGCGATTCTCAATCGCGCGTAGTCGAGGCAATTTTGCCCCACTAGTTGAAGCTAACGCAAATCTGGCGTGACCCAATTGGGTTACGCCAGATTTTTTGTCAGATTGGGCGCGAAAGTTTAGCGGAAACCTACCGCAGCTTGCCAGACAAAGGCTAGCAAGAAAAAGAAAACCGGAATAATGGGTAGTACGTCTACCAAAGGATCAAAAATTGCGTAGGCTTCAGGCAGTTTTGCTAAGAGTAATGCCGCTTCCATCGATGAATCTCCCTTCCAAACACAGATCTCATAATTGCTGCATATCTTAACATAAGGATGGGTACCTACACCATTGCTTGTGATTTGCAAACTGCCTCAAATTATCTAGGTCGCGATCGCGTGCTAGAGTCTAGGCATTAGACGTTGTGCCTCTTCCAGCCCTTTAACTTGCGATCCCCAGCTAGCCATGCCCTTTCCCAGAACCAGCGGAATTTTACTCCACCCCACATCATTTCCTAATCGGTTTGGGATTGGCGACCTAGGGCCGGATGCATACCAGTTCGTCGATTTTTTACAGCAAGCAGGGCAAAAGATTTGGCAGGTGTTGCCCCTAGGCCCCACAGGGCACGGCAACTCACCTTATATGTGCTTTAGCTCAATGGCAGGCAATCCGCTGCTGATTAGCCCAGACGTGCTGTTAGAACACGGGCTGCTCACGGAGACAGATTTAGCTCAGGTGCCTAATTTCCCCCTCGACCAGGTGGCCTTTGATGACGTCGCCCGGTTCAAAATGCCGCTCCTGCTAAAGGCGGCAGGGCAGTTTAAGGCCGCAGCCACCGTTGAGCAACAGCAGGAATTTAATGCTTTTTGCGCCAGTCGAGCCTTCTGGCTAAATGACTATGCCCTATTTATGGCGCTGAAGCAGGCGCAGGGTGGCGTCAGCTGGCACCAGTGGGAAACGGCGATCGCCCAGCGTGATCCCGACACTCTAGCCCACTGGCGGCATGAACTCAGTCCCGAAATTTATCAGCAGAAATATCTCCAGTTTGAATTTTTCCGGCAGTGGTCTACGGTGAAGCAGTATGCCAATCAGGCAGGAGTACAGATCATTGGCGACATCCCCATTTATGTGGCGCACGACAGCGTGGATGTATGGGCTTTTCCTGAATGGTTTCATCTCTCGCCCGAGACAGGTGAACCCGCGTTGATGGCCGGTGTTCCACCCGATTATTTCAGCGCCACAGGGCAGCTGTGGGGCAACCCGATTTACAACTGGGACGCAATGGAGAAGACTGACTTTGCCTGGTGGATTCAGCGCTTTCGAGCCACGCTAGAGTATGTGGATTTAATTCGGATTGACCACTTTCGCGGCTTCTGCGCCTACTGGGCCGTGCAGGCCGGAGAAGAAACCGCGATCAACGGGGAATGGGTGGAAGCCCCCGGTACTGCCTTCTTCCAAACGCTGAAGCAAGAGCTGGGCAGTTTGCCGATCTTGGCAGAAGATTTGGGGGTGATTACGCCCGACGTGGAAGCGCTGCGGGATCAGTTTGAGTTTCCGGGGATGAAAGTTCTCCAATTCGCCTTTGGCGGCGGCACCGATAATCCGTTTCTGCCGTTTAACTATGAGCGCAATTACGTGGTGTATACGGGCACCCACGACAATGATACGACGCAGGGATGGTTTAGCCAGCTTTCAGACTACGAACAGGGGCAAGTGCTCAGCTATCTGGGCTGCATCTCCGCCGATGGCATTCATTGGGATTTGATCCGGCTGGCGATGAGTTCGGTGGCTAACCAGGCCATTTTTCCCTTCCAAGATGTGCTGGGTCTAGGGAACGATGCGCGGATGAACTATCCTGGCAAACCGTCGGATAACTGGGGCTGGCGCTATCGCTCGCAAGCCCTAAATTCTCAGGTGGGCGATCGCCTCTATGCGCTGACCCAAACCTACGGACGTGCATCTCAGCAACTAGGTTGAGCTTTGAGTTGAGTTGGCTGTCTAACTCAACTCAAAACTCAAAGCTCAAAATTTAGAACTTACATTAAGCGGCTGATCCACTCACAGGAACTTGATTCAGCAGCCCTGATTCAGCAGCAGTGTTTCAGCAGTAACACTTAGGGGGTAGAAGGCAAGGAGGCGGATGCCCCGCCAGTGGGGGGAGAGAAGATGACTTGCTGAACCGACCCAGCTTTGCCCATTTGCTTGGGCTGGTCGTCGTTGTAAGTCACCATGACAGCCCCGGCATCGCCTGCCCGCACCCTGAGTTCACGGTCTGCGGTCCAAGTGCGCTGGGTACCCTGTTCCAAAATTCCCTCAAAATCTGTTTTTCCGTCTACAACCACCCGCAGCCAAGAGCGGGATGTGAGGGCAACATTGACTCGAATGGCTTTCCCTGTGGTGTCGGGACTAGGGGATGGGGAAACAGAGGGCTGGGGACTGGCAACGCCGGGGCTGGCAGAGCCTGAGCTGGCGATCGCCGCTGGCCGAGGTGACGGCGCATTAGTTGCAGGCGTAGTCACTGCGGGAGGAGACTTCACAGCGCTGGGTGCTGGAGCAGAACGGCTGAGTAAATAGGACAGACCCCCAATGGCAGCAGCAATCAACGCGGCATAGGCCACATAGAGGTGCATAGGGCGCAGTTGAGCAGCGGGCGATTCTTGCCAAGATGGGTTGATCGACCGCATATCTGGCTCTAGGGGAAAACTGCTGACAAATTCTGTCCCGTTTAAGCCCAGAGCATCGGCATAGCGCTTGAGAAACCCGCGCACATACACGGCTTCTGGCAGGATGCTGAGATTACCCGATTCAATGGCCAGCAGCAATCGGGGCTGAATCATGGTTCGAGCCGCAATTTGGTCGATCGACAGCATTTTTTTCTCGCGCAGCTGCCGCAGCTGGAATCCCAGCTCTTCCAGCTTTATACCCTGCTCTTGCTCCAAGGGAGAGGTACCCCTATCCATAGCGTCTAGCACCTACTAACTCCTCACATCTGCTGATCTTACTGCCAGGGCCGAAGACATGTCGAAACGGGTTAAGCCGAACCTTTTCCGTTCCGATCACCTAGGTAAACCCTGCCTTAAACTTAACTTAAATAGCCTATATACAATTGCAGATATCACACATATCCTACATTGCTTTGCCCCCAGTTGATGCAGGGAAAAATGGCCGCATCTGGGAGGGGTTTAGTAGCTAGAGGACTGGGGCTATGGTGGATCATCCAATTCGCGGAATTATCGGGGGAGGAGACAGGGCTTAGAGCTAATCTTGAGCGACGATTGGGTTTGGGGCAGATTGGGAAACGGGTTTAATCTGAGCGTTCAGAAAGCTAATCTCTGCCATCGTTAACGACCGATATTTTCCAACTACCAAGGCATCCAGGTGAATGGGACCAATCGATATGCGATGCAGCTGCGTCACCTCATAGCCAAGCTGCTCAGCGATCCGGCGGATTTGCCGATTGCGGCCTTCGCGCAACACAATTTCTAACAGGGTTTGCGATCGCGTTGAGCGCACGATACGGACTTCGGCAGGGCGGGTGGGTTTGCCTGCCAAGACTACCCCTCTACGCCACTGGTCTAGAACGGCTTCGGGCGGTGCTCCTTGTACCCAAACCTGGTAGGTTTTGGCAATGGAATGGGAGGGATGAGTCAGGGCAAAGGTCACCTCGCCGTCATTAGTCAGCAGCAGGGCACCTGTGGAGTCGGCATCCAGCCGTCCCACCGGATGCAGCCCCGCTTCGGTGGCTAGGTGAGGGGGCAGCAAGTCTAGAACGGTATGGCGCGCCCAGGGATCTTGGCAGGTGGAAACAACGCCAGCAGGTTTATGCATTAGTAGGTAAAGAGCGGGTGGACGTTGACGGGGCTGCAACCATTCCCCATCGACTTCAATCCGATCGCAGGTGGGATCAGCTTTTTGCCCCAGGGTCGCGATCGCCCCATTGAGGCGCACCCGTCCGGCCAAAATCATCTGCTCGGCCTGACGGCGAGAGGCAATCCCATATTGAGACAAAATCTTTTGCACCCGTTCGACCATAGCTAGCCCTGTCGGTAGGTTTGCATTTTAGCGTGGCGGCTGGGATCGCGTTGGAGGAGCTGAAGCCGCTTAATAGTTTTTGTGAAACGAAGCTGCGGGCCGTTCGGGCTGCTGCTGAGGTAAGTAGACTTGTAAACAGGCTCCACCTGTTTCGGGGTGGTTGTTTGCCGTCACAGATCCATGATGGGCTTCAACAATTTGCCGGACAATGGCTAGCCCCAAGCCACTGTTGTTACGCCGCTGAATGTCATCGCGTTCGGGGTCGGGAGCACGAGCCGTAGAGGGTTCGGTGGGGGGAACTCCTGCTGACAGTAAGCCTTTGATTTCTTGAATCGAGGGACGCGATCGCGCTGGGTCAGCTCGATAAAACCGTTCAAACACATGGGGCAAGTCATTTTCAGTAAAGCCTGGGCCAGCATCACTGACTTCCAAACATAGGTGGGGTAAACGGGTTGCATCTGAACTATCAATCATCCTGACTTGCACCGAAATGGTTCCCCAAGGAGGGCTATATTTGATGCCGTTGTCCAACAAATTGACCAATACTCGATACAGGCGCGACTCATCAGCTTCAATCAGCAAATGGTCAGGGCCTTGATACTCCAGTTGAAGCTGTTTTTTGCGCGCCAGGGGTTCTAAGTTAATCCAGGCAGATTGCACCAATTCAGGTAGGTCAGTGGATTGAAAATGTAGGCAATGAAAGGATTCGCGATCGATCAGCGCTAGATCTAGCAGGTCTTGGACTAGGCTGCTGAGGCGGATGGTTTCACTGACTAATCGATCCACCCAGCCGCGTAGGGGCAGATCCAACCGAGACTGCAAGGTTTCGGCTACCAGTCGAATTGACGTGAGGGGAGTTTTTAATTCGTGAGCGACGTCTGAGGCCCAGCGATCGCGCTGTTGCACTAGCAGGATTGCTTCTTGACGGTTTTCTAGAAACACGCCAACGTGGCTTTTCTGCAATGGAAACCCGGAGCCGCGCAGCACATAAGCGGGCTGATTCGACAATTGCGATAGGTCAGAGCTAACTGGATAAAACGTCCATTCTTGCTGGCAGATCTGCCTCAGATTGCGGGTGCGCTCTACCAGTTGGTCTAACTCATAGGAGCGCACCAGTTCGAGCAGCAGCCGAGGTGCGGCGGAAAGGCCAGGGGCAATGCCCAAAAGCGATCGCGCTTCAGCGTTGCACCAGACCAATCGGTTCTCATCGTCAACTTGAAGATACCCGACCGGAGCCTGATCTAAAATCTGGCGATCGGTTTCAATTTGTTGCTCTAGTTCGTACTGAATTCGCTGCTGATAGGCGACCGTTAAGGCCAATTGAGACGTGGTTGAAAAGGGTGAGTTTTGAACTTCTGGAACGGCTCGCAATTCTCGCAGCAAGCGTTTGAGTTTCATGTTTTGACGCGATCGCTCCCACGCCAAAATTACTAATCCAATGGCTAACCCTAGAACAAACCCTAATGTGGCCACAGATCCATCCCATGCTCATGTTGTTGTCACTGGGCTGCTCAGGATCTCGTCCAAGTCAACTAGCCAAAACGATAGCCAAAGCCGCGCACGGTAGTGAGATATTCCGGACGGCTCGGGTCAACCTCCATCTTCTCTCGCAGCCAGCGAATATGGACATCTACTGTTTTACTATCGCCCATAAAGTCGGGCCCCCACACTTTTTCGATCAGCTGCTCACGCGACCAAACCCGTCGAGGATGGCCCATAAATAATTCCAAAATGCGGAATTCTTTAGGCGATAGGTTGATTTCTTCGTTGCGCACTGTCACGCGGCATTCTTGAGGATATAGCACGATTTCTTGAAAGCGTAGGCTAGAGCCAGTCGTTTTGGGCTGCGCCTGCCGATGCCGCCGCAGCAAGGCGCGACAGCGAGCCACCAGTTCTCTCATGCCGAAGGGCTTAGTCAAGTAGTCATCTGCACCGACCTCTAGCCCCACCACCCGATCGGTTTCACTGCCCTTAGCGCTGAGAATCAAAATCGGCACACTGCTGCCTTGATGCCGAATCAGACGACACAGATCTAGTCCGTTTACATAGGGCAGCATCAAATCTAGGATAATCAGGTCAACATCAGGGAACTCTAGAGAGTTGCCATCCTCGGTTCTAGAGGCAAAATTTAGGGCCCCCCGACCATCTTCGGCAATGAGCACCTCATAGCCCTCTTCACTCAGCGCCAGCGCAACAGTTTCTCGAATCAGCTCTTCATCTTCGACTAAAAGAACTCGACCCAGCTTGACGTCTTGTTGAGACGATTTTGTGGCTTCTAGAGTCAGCATGTCTGGCATGTCCTAAAGGAGCAAAGGCATTTTACGCTCATCCTATCAAACTAAGGAGGGTTCTCCTATGGCTGTTTGCATGGATTTACGGGAAAGAAAGCTTAAATTTCTGTATGGAATCAAACAAACGAACGGGGGTTGGTCTTAACGATGGGCTACTGGCCACAGCAGCGATCGATCCCTAGGCTATCTAATAGCAAATCACTAACGGCGTTGGCGATCGCAAATTCTCCATAGAAGCTGCGAGAAAAATCAAACGCCTGCATCTCAGTCACAATCGCAATCACCAGCGACCCTAAGTCATTTTCGCCCTCCATGCGCTGGCGGACAAAAATTTGGGCTGCCCGCCGAGCAATTTCTGCATTTACGGCTTCCGGGAGAAATTCTTGATCTAACCAGTGATGCAGGGTGGTTTGTAACCACTCGCCTTCCTGCTGAGGGTTTTCGGTCGCGGGCAACGTAATAGCTTGAATGGGTTCTGTCATAGCAATGAAATAACGATGCAAACGCTATATGCGTAATTATGGAATAGCGCCAGCCGTTCCCATACTAAATTTCCCATACTAAATTTCTTACACTAAATAAAAATGACCGACTTGCAGTATGACGTAGCGGCCATTGTCCGAGGATATTCTCAGGGCTATTTTTTGATGGCTGGCGAGGCGAATGAGGGGCTGGGCTGGTATTCCAGCCGAGAACGGACATTAATTCCACTCGATCAGCGGTTTCGCTACCCGCGATCGCTGCAACGCGTGCTCAACCAAAATCGATTTACAACTGCCCTCAACCGGGACTTTCCAGCCGTTGTCGCGGGCTGTGCCAATCGGGAAACCACCTGGATCTCCGACGAACTGAAGCAGATTTATGCCGCCTTGCACCAAGCAGGCTATGCCCATAGTTTTGAAACCTGGCAAGGGGATCAGCTGGCGGGCGGCATTTTGGGTCTCACGATTGGGGGCGCTTTTATTGGCGAATCGATGTTTTACCAGATTCCAGACGGGTCTAAAGTCGCCATGGTGAAATTGGTAGAGCATTTGCGCGATCGCCAATTTAGCCTGTTTGACGCCCAAATGATGAACCCTCACCTGGAACGCTTTGGGGCTTACATCGTCAATGGAAAGGAGTATAGTGCGCTACTCAAACAGGCGCTCCAGCGACAGCCGTCTTTTTAGAAATATTTGCGTTTAAGAACCGAGTAGTAATCACGGAGTGGGAATGGCTCCACCCCAGAGAGTGAACCTAGGGGAATCAAGAGATTAGGTCTAAGGGAATAAAGACTTCTCCTAACTGTCTCCTACACTACAGATTATTAGCGTTAATTACTTTTTAGACCTGCCCAGGCTGGATTGACCGCAGTTAAACGCATGATTTTGATTGCATCTTTGTAAGGAATAACACCATGAGCACTGCCGGAGAACTCGATTTGACCTTTAGTGGTGACGGTAGAATCACCGCTGATCTAGGTGGCGATGAACTCGTCAAAAAAGTTTTACTTCAGCCAGACGGCAAAATTTTAGTATTGGGCGACAGCAGCGGTGACTTCGGTCTGACACGGTTCACTGACGCAGGCGAACTCGACACCAGCTTTAGCGGCGACGGTAAAGTGGTGGCCGATTTTGGGGATACCGATCTGGTTGTCGATGCCGTAATTCAATCTGACGGCAAAATTGTAGTCGTTGGCAATAGCAATGGCAACTTTGCCCTAGTGCGCTACACCGCCGCTGGCATCTCAGAAGGGAACCTCAGCACCGACTTTGGTGGCCCTGATGACGCTAAGCGGGTGCTAATTCAAAGCGATGGCAAAATTTTGGTAGTGGGCGACAGCGACGATGCGGTGGTGGTGGCTCGCTATCGAACCGATGGATTGCTCGACGCGAGCTTCAGCGCTGATGGCAAAGTGTTGACCGATCTGGGCACCAATGCCGTTGTGAACGATGCGGTGCTGCAAACCGACGGCAAACTGGTAGTGGCAGGCGCTAACGGCAGCGATTTTGCGCTGGTACGCTACAACGTCAATGGCACACTCGATACCAGCTTTGGCGGTAGTGGCATTGTGGTGACCAATCTGCCTGATTTCTCGGCTGTGCAGCGAGTCATGCTCCAATCTGACGGCAAGATTCTGGCGATTGGCGACAATGACGGCGATTTTGCTCTAACGCGCTACACCACGGATGGCAGACTGGACAGGAGCTTTAGCCGAGATGGCATAGTGGCGACAGATTTCGGCACGCTGGATACCGTGAGCGATGCGGTGGTGCAGCCCGATGGCAAAATTTTGGTGTTGGGCACCAGCGACAGCCGGGTGGCATTGGCTCGCTATGACGAGGATGGCACGCTAGATACTAGTTTTAGCGGCGATGGCAAGGTAACGTCTACTCCAGGCAATAGCAGCCAGGGTGACAAGCTATTGCTCCAGCGCAACGGCAAGGTTGTGGTGTTGGCCACGGTGGATGGCAACGCCGTCTTGGTGCGCTACAACAGCGATGGCTCGGTCGATAACACCTTCAGCGGCGATGGTCGAATTTTGACAAATTTGGCGAGCACTGGAGATAGTGCCGATGCGGTGCTTCAGCCTGATGGCCGGGTGGTGTTGGTGGGTACCGATATCAATGTGTTCAACGGTGATTTTGCCGTGGGGCGGTTTGATGGAGATGCGATCGCCACCACAGTCGGAACAGCTCCTGCCGCGATCGATTTCAGTGTCGGCGGTAGGGGTCTCACCTTAAACGGCACGCGGAGAGACAACACCCTGAGCGGGGCTGGCGTTAACGACATTTTGACGGGCAAGGGGGGGGATGACACCCTGAGCGGCGGTGCCGGAAGCGATCGCCTCAACGGCAGCGCCGGTAACGATGCGCTAGATGGCGGCAAAGGCACAGACCAGCTCATCGGCGGCAAAGGCGACGACACCCTAGTAGGCGGCAAAGGCGGTGATGTGCTGGTGGGCGGCAGGGGAACCGATCTGCTGACTGGCGGCGGTGGAGCCGATCAGTTTGTGTTCAACGCACTAGCTGAAGGCGGCGATACCATTACCGACTTTAAGGCGGTTGACTTGATTGACCTGCGTACTATCTTTGCGCAGCCCGCCTACAGCGGTGCCAGCCCGTTTGCCCGATTCAACCAGTTTGTCCAGTTAGTGCAGGTGGGTAGCGATACTCAGGTGCAAGTCGATGCCGATGGCAACGGTTTGGGCTTGGCCTTTACTACTCTGTCAACGCTCAATAACGTGGCGATTAGCGAGATTGGAGCCAACAACTTCGTCATTGCCTAATTCCATCTAACTTTTACGCGATGTGCAACTTGATCTAAAGTCTTGTGGGATGGGCGTCTCGCCCGTCCAGCCTAGGCGGGCAAGATGCCTACCCCACGGGAAATCAAGGGTTTCAACGGTAAAGTTGCACATCGCGTAACTTTTATCTCACCTAATCCAAGGGCAGGCTCATAGCCTCTAGCATGAATCGGTTCCCAGCTAAGCTGGGAACCGATTCATGCCTTTAAAGCCGTCAGCGTACCGCAAACCGCCGCACGGCAAATAGGCTGCCTACCAGCCCAACCGAGCTACCCATCCCTAGCAGCGCCAGCGGCAAAATCAGGGCTTGGGTCGGACTCAGCCGCAGCCCGTTCGCCAAAAATTGAATAAAATCTGCCTGCTGGCTCAACAAATGGCTGACAAATTCTTGCAGGCCACTAATTAAGCCCCAGGCAATTAAGGCTCCCGCAATTCCAAAGGCGACCCCTTGGAGAATAAACGGCAAATAAATCCAAACGGACGTGGCTCCCACCAATTGCATCACCTCAATTTCTCGGCGGCGCGCCATCACAATCAGCCGGATAGTGGTAGTAATGACGGCGATCGCCGTCAAGCTCAGTACCGAAATCACGCCCAAACTCACCCAGCTCAGCCCATGATTCAGCTCCGCAATTCGCCTCACCGCCTCATCTACATATTCGACCGCATCCACGCCCTGAATTTTGCCTAGGGCATCTGCCAACGTGGCTACATCGTCAGAATCGCTGACGCGTACCTTGAGCTGATCGACCAACGGATTGCCATTTAACTGCGCAGTGGCACCTCGAATATCTGAAATCCCTAAGTCTGTGACCAGACTTTCCCAGGCTGCTTCCTTTGATACTGCCTGCACCTCGACGACATGGGGGACAGCCGCAACAACCGGCAGTAGCGTGGCGGCATCTACCCCTGTTTTGAGAAAAACAGAAATTTGTAGCTGGTTACCAAACTGGTTCAGCAAGCTCTCTAATTGCCAGGAGGCTTGCAGGCTGGTGCCAAACAGAAACAGCAGCACGGTCACTGTACTCACAGCGGCCCAATTCATCCAGCCGCCCCGCTTTAGACCAAGCAAGGTTTCGCGCAATAAGTAGTCTGATTTGGTCAGAAATCCGAGCATGGGTAGAGATGTAGAAAATGGGAAATGGGAAACGGGAAGGGACAAAGGGGAAGCAGATAAAGCTGAGGAGCAGGGGGGACGGCCAATCTTAGGTGCAGGATTCCAAGTGTCTGGTGCAGGATTTCAGATGTCTAAAATCAGGCGATTCCTATCAATATCCCAGGAATCTAGCTCCCGCAAATCTAATCGCCCATGCTACCGCGAACTGGCATGCAGGGAGTGCATCAATCTAACGTCAGCTAGAAAATAAAGTAGGTTAAAAGTTGTCTCTAGAAAATCTCTCTCTACCGAGTGAAATACTTCTTTTAGACAGGTGTAAGTATGATTCACTAAGATGAGAATAGTAGAAAAAATTAGCGTCTAGCTGCCCTCAGCCATATCCTCATGACCTCCCAAGTTTTAGTTGAAAAGAAAAAATTAGCAAAGCCGCCCCTGGAATTGCATTACTTGGGCGATCGCGTCTTACGTCAACCCGCCAAGCGGATCACCAAAATTGATGACGAAATTCGGCAGCTGGCGCGGCAGATGTTGCAGACCATGTACAGCGAAGACGGGATTGGGCTGGCCGCTCCACAGGTCGGCGTCCACAAGCAGCTGCTCGTGGTAGATTGCAACCTAGACGATGCCACTACGCCCGCATTAATTCTGGTTAATCCAGTGATTTCCCGTCAGAGTCAAAGCCTTTGTGTGATTCAAGAAGGCTGTCTCAGCATTCCCGGCGTGTTTTTAGACGTGTCACGCCCCACTGAAATTGAAGTGTCCTATAAAGACGAAATGGGACGTCCGCAAAAACTAGTGGCTACTGACCTATTGGCTCGGGTGATTCAACACGAGATGGATCACCTCAATGGCGTTCTATTTGTCGATCGGGTAGACAACGCCCTAGCGCTCAACCAAGAACTGGGCAAGCACGGATTTTCACTGCAAGCGGTTAATCCCGTTGCCTAATGGCCGCCTCTCCGTGCTCCCATCTGCTTCATTCCTCGCCCCTATTCAGGATGCTTCAGCCGTGACGCCAAAAAGCGGAATTTATTTGGCCGGATCGTGTGTTGCCGCGATCGCCGCCATCGGGTCTATCTTCGAATTGTCTTCTGGCACCCCCCAACTGGGCAGTGTCGTGACAGGAATAATTTTGGCCCTCACCACTCCCCTCACCGGGGTGCTGTTTTATGCCGCCATTCAAGATGCCAAGGCAAATCAATAAGCCAGCCCATGCATAATACCTAACGTGACCGAATTATCGCCCCAAACGGCCTTTCTGCGACAGTATGCCCGAGAGGGTGCGCCCAATTCGGGCGTTGTATATTCTCTGCCGCTGGCGCGGGAAGTATTGCTAGGGCGAGACCCAGAATGCCAGGTAATTGTCGATTCCCATACCTTTAGCGGCGTATCGCGCTATCATGCCAAAATTTTTCCGACCGCCAATCGACTGGGCTGGCAGCTGTGCGATTTAGAGAGTACCAACGGCACGTTCCTCAACGGCAGACGATTGCAGGGAACGCAGGTTTTGCGCCAGGGAGATCGAATTGCGCTGGGGCAAACGGGTCCTCACTATGTGTTTGAACTCCAATCGCCCAGAAAGACGTCTGGGCAACATAGCCCCACTGACCCGCTGACGCAAACATTGCCAGACGATGACGAATTAGGATCAGGCTTACTGCCCACTGGCGATCGCGTCACGGCTAGCCAGCTGTTCCCAATTTTATCGACAGGGCAAGATTTGGCGCACAAAGCCTATCTAGTGCCCGGAATGGTGACTGTCTCGTTTGTGGTGCTGATGTTTGTGTCGGTGGGCAACCCGCCCCTATTCAACACGGCGCTGGCAGTCTACCTGGCACTCGCGGCCAATTATTTTGTTTACCAGCTGTGCGGCAAGCCCAAACCTTGGTGGCTATTGGTGGGGTCTGCGGCCATGACAGTACTGGTGCTGCTTAGCCCCATCTTGAGTGTGTTTTTACTAGTATTCCAGAAAATTTTGCCCGGTGATGTGCCCAGTCCCTTTACCGGAAATCTGCTGACGCTGGCTGTGCAAATGTTTTTTGGCGCAGGGCTAATGGAAGAGCTGCTGAAAGCGCTGCCCATTTTGCTGGCGTTGGCAATCGGATCTCAGCTGCGATCGCCCTGGCGGGAGCGGATTGGTGTCTGGGAACCACTAGATGGCATCTTACTGGGCACATCTTCGGCGGTCGGCTTCACGTTGCTAGAAACCCTAGGCCAATATGTGCCAGAAGTCGTTCAACATATGAACGTGCAGGTCAGTCAAGACTTGAGTCAGCTGTCCGGATTGCAAATTTTGATTGCCCGTGTGCTCGGCTCTATCGCTGGCCATTTGGCCTACAGCGGCTATCTGGGTTACTTCATTGGGCTAAGTGTGCTCAAGCCCCGCAGGCGCTGGCAGATTTTGGCCGTGGGCTACCTCACCGCGTCGCTACTGCACACGCTCTGGAATATTTTTGGCATCGTCAACCTGTTTGCGTTGGCGGTCATTGGCAGCCTTTCCTATGCCTTCCTCGCGGCTGCCATCCTCAAAGCCCGGGCCTTATCGCCCAATCGAGAGCACAACTTTGCCACGCGGTTTTCTCAGAAAACATAAAAATAGACGCATCCTATCGGAAACACCTCTTTTATTCCTGCTTGGGTAACTGGGCGATCGCGTAACGGGCGATCGCCAAACTCAACCGCGCCTGTTCAATGCTCGATAGCTCTGCCCACTCTTCACAGCGTACCGACTGAAGCGCCCCGTCCAATAATTCTGTTTCGGCTCCACTGCGCATTGCATAGGCAAAAGGACGAGCCAGAACATGCAAATCATCCTCGCCCCATTCCGGTAAAATCTCTTGCACACACATCACCAGTTGGTCGGCCAAAATGCCCTGTGCGGCAACGGCCTGTTGAGCGCGGCGCACAATCGTTTCCAATAGATTTTGCGGCATGCGATTCGCAAACTGCTGAAATAAATCGAGGTTAAACAGCCGGGCCG
>JAYUYI010000750.1:0-6739 GCA_043752545.1 Thermoleptolyngbya sp. | reverse complement strand
AAAGCCTTGATATTATGCTGTGGGCGTTGAACCAGCACGACCCACAGGGCTGGTTGACACCAGAACAGGGAGATCTGCAAACCATGCTCGATCTAATTGCCCAGTTCGATCAGGAGTTTAAATATCACCTTGATCGCTATAAATATGCCGAGCGCTATCCCGGCACCAATTCCCAAACTCACCGGGCTGAAGGCGCTGTATATTTGGCAAGATTGAATGCTCAATTGAGTGAAACCCAGTATTTGTTTGGCGATCGCCTCTCCCTAGCCGATATGGCGATCGCACCCTTTGTCCGCCAATTTGCCCATACCGATCAAACCTGGTTTAGCCAGCAGCCATGGCTTCAGCTCCAGGCTTGGCTAGATGGCGTAATCGAGTCTGAAATCTATATTCAGGCCATGCAAAAACACCCGAAATGGGAATCGAATCAAGCAGGCGTTCGGTTTCCTACGGTGCCCAAAATTGAACCTGACAGCGAGTTTAGCCTTTAATTTGAGGTAGATAAATTGAGCGGTAAGGTGACGATTACTGTGGTGCCAATGCCCGCCTGACTGGTTAAGCTAATGTGACCCGAGTGGGCTTCCACACAGCGTTGAACGATCGCCAACCCTAGCCCAGTGCCTTGAACCGATCCCACATTGGTGGCTCGAAAAAATGAATCAAATAGCCGTGGCTGATCCACATCAGGAATCCCAATTCCTTGGTCTTGCACCTGGAAGGTTGCGACCTGTTTTGCACTATCAATGATTAAACGCAGCTGGATAGCTGTATTAGCCTGGGTATATTTAATTGCATTAGATAAAAGATTGGTCAAAATATAGCGCAATAGCTTCTCATCCATCCAGGCATCAAGACACTCGCCTTGACAGCTAAAAATAATTTTATGGTGCGTTTCTTCAACATGTTTCTCTTCAATAATTAAGTATTCTTCGACTAAACTACGACAGAAGTCTTCTAGATCGAGTGGTGCTAAGGTGCAAACTAGCCGACTCGCGTCCGCTTGCCCCATCAGCAACACATCTTCCATTAGCTGATTCATGGTGCGCACAGATGTTTTAATCCGCTGCAAATACGAGTTTTTTTTAGCGTCGGAAATACCTTGCCGCTGTTCTAATAGCTCTGTCGCTGTTCGAATAATTGCCAAGGGGTTACGGAATTCATGGGATACGGTCGAAACAAATTGGGATTTAAGATAATTTAGCTCTTTTTCTTTTTCTAGCGCCGCCGCTAGCACTTCGGTTTGACGGCGATCGCTCAGATCCCAAAACACAACGACTACCCCGATCACCTCTCCAGAGGGGCGCTTGAGCGGTGAAGCCGTATCACTAATGGGAATGTGGATACCCTCTCGGTTGACGAGCGCCGTAAAGTGATCTAAGTAAACTACCTGCTGTTCTTGAAGGACGCGCAGCACTGGGTTCACCACCGGGACGCCCGTCACTTCATTAATCAACTGGAAAATGTCAGCACTTGCCATACCCAAGGCTTCGGCTTGCGGCCAGCCTGTCAGCGCTTCAGCTGCCGGGTTCATAAACGTGATGGCACCTTGATCATCGGTCGCAATCACCGCATCACTCATCGACCGCAGCAGGGTAGCCAACTGGTCTCGATTGTCTTGCAACTCTTGCGTAACTTGATGCTTAAACATGCCGATTTCAACCCCCACTCGCAGATCGTTAGCGGTAAAGGGCTTAGTAATATAGCCAAATGGCTGAGTCAGCTTGGCGCGCTGCAAGGTACTATCATCAGCATAGGCAGTTAAGTAAATGATTGGAATATTTATCTGATTGCGAATATGGGATGCCGCCGTTACACCATCCATGTCGCCTTTGAGCACGATATCCATGAGCACAAGGTCTGGCTTGGTCTCAATTGCCTTGGCGATCGCCGCTGCACCAGACGAAGCCGTATCTAGTACGATATATCCAAGCTGTTTCAGTTGAATGGCAATTATTTTTGCCACAATCACTTCGTCTTCAACCACCAGCACCCGTATCGTACTCATGCAGCCTCTATGCCCCTATTTGTTCAATGGCCTCTATTTGCTCAATGTCCTGTAGCAGTCCTCTATGAGTAAGTGAGAGAGGGGGCAGACAAAGCCCATCCTATCGTTTTATCCGTGACCTCACAATCGCATCTCACAGCGGGTTGAGCACTGCTATGTTTTAGGGATGATTGGCATTATCTGAGGAAAGCTCAACCGAAATGCTGTGCCCTCAGCCGATTCGACTGTTAGGGTACCTTCCAGCTGCTCAGTCGCCAAAGCGTGAACCAGCGACAACCCTAACGACTGATGCCCTTGCCAGTCTATGTTTTCCGGTAAGCCAACGCCATTATCGCGAATCGTTAATACCAATTCATCGCCCATCTGAGAGAGGCTAATATAAATTTTTCCGGGCTGGCTATTCGGAAATGCATACTTTAGGGCATTAGAAACCAATTCGTTGATAATGAGGCCGCAGGGAATTGCTTGATCAAGGCTCAAAATCACAGGCTCTACATTAACCTGCAATTCTACCATGCTGGGAGAAATTTGATAGGTGGTCAGTAGGCTACTGGCCAAGCTATGGATATAGTCTGCTACATCTACTTGTCCTAAGTCTCTCGACGTATACAGCTTCTTATGAATTAGCGACATTGCCTCCACTCGGTTTTGGCTTTCTCTGAGTGCATTAACGATTGGTAAATCGGTGACGTTCTGCGCCTGGAGTTGCAGGAGTCCAGAGACAATTTGCAGGTTATTTTTAACCCGATGATGAATTTCCTTCAGCAATACTTCTTTTTCAGCCAGGGCGGCTCTCAGGTGGTCTTCTGCCTGCTGCCGTTCGACTAACTCCGTTTGAGCCTGTTCAAACGCCTGCGCTTGCTGGATGGCGATCGCCAACTGAGCCGCGATCGTTTGCACCAAGTTCGCTTGCTCATCTGTCCAAGGAGAAGTACGGTGCGATCGAAACATACTAAAACTTCCCCAAACTGTGTGGTCAACAATCAGAGGAACCAATAGCCAGGAGCCTGGAAACAGGCGGGCAAAGTCTGGATTCACCTCATCGTCAAGTGTGTCTGAATTGTCAATCCGCACCACTTTGAACTGTTTTAGCTGCTCGGCCAGCGGGTTGCCTTGATCGGGAATTTCTGTTCCCAAGGTATCGGGAATCTCCAAGGTGTACCGATATTCGGCAATATGCTTCCAGCACTGACGCTCTGGTAAATATCGCACGACCGCCGCTCGATCAGCCTGCACCAGTTGGGCAACTTCTGCCGTTGCGGTCGTAAAAATGATGTCCAGATTAAGAGACTGCCGAATGGCTTGCAACACGCGACTGAGGGCTTGCTCTTGATCGACCCGCTGCCGCAGAGCGCGTTCTAGTCGCTTCTGTTTGGAAATGTCGCGAGCGACAGACAGGACAGAGGCAACAGTGCCATCAGCCGCAAATTCTGGCACACATCGAATTTGGTAGTCTTGCAAGCCCTGAGGCGTGAGAAATTCAAAATCCATTATTTTGGGCTGCCCGGTCATGAATATATGCGAGAGGGTAGCCTCCAACAGGTCAATGTGGCCAGCCGGAATATCCAGCTCACGATTGGTTTTACCGATAAAGCGCTGGGGCGCTAACCCCGTCGCCACTTCTACCACAGGGTTGACATAGAGATGACGAAGGGTGCGATCAAATCGAGTAATTATATCAGGAGAGTTTTCGGCTAATGCCCTAAATTCTTGTTCTCGCTGGTAGAGAGCGGCTTCAGCTTGTTTGCGATCGGTGACATCGACAAAAGCGAGAGCGGAACCATAGTCGTCTAACGGAATCGGGGCGGCACTGGCATTCACCCATCGCAGATCGCCTTGAGGCCGCACCACAATCATTTCTACATTGGTGACCAGGCGATTTTCTCTGGCCGCCCGATAGCAGGCATATTCGTTGATGGGCATGGGGGTAAAGTCTGGGCGAATGATGTTCCATTCGGGCGATTCGTAGGTGCGACGGTGCAGTTCGCTGTTAGAAATGCCAATAATTTGCTCTGCGGTTGGATTAATTTCAATTAACTTACCGCTGGCGTCGGTGACTAAAATCCCAATGGGCAGGGTTTCAAACAACGTGCGGTATTTATTGCGGGTTTCGATTAAGGCTTTTTCGATGGCTTTGCGATCGCTAATATCGCGGCAGTTGACCACAATCCCGGCGATCGCCTCTTCTGCTAATAAGTTGCGGGTACCCGCTTCGAATGCGCGCCAGGTGCCATTGCAATGACGCACCCGGTATTCGACCATTGGCAAGCTTACGTTGGGCTGCGCCAAGGCCAGCTGAAGCGTTTGCACAATCACCTCTTGATCGTCAAGATGGACGAATTCTAAAGCGCTCTTGCCCTTAACATCTGCTTCAGAATAGCCCAAAACGGTTTGGGCGGAGGGGCTGGCATAACAAAAAACCCCGGCTTGATCTAGGATGGCAATCACGTCTGTAGAATTTTCTACCAGCGTGCGAAAGCGATGGTCATTATTAGTCATCGCTAGTTCAGCGTGTTTCAGCGACGTTAGATCGCGAATATTGACAATCGCCCCTGAAATCGTGCCATCTGATTCGGTGTAAGGGGTATAGGCAATATCGACAAATTTGCGGCCATGCGGGTAGTCATACCACCCCTGTTGGTGAACCACCGCTCCCGCCAGACAGCGATCGAGATGGGGTTTCACGGCTGTTTGAAACGGCTCAGAACCTAGAATCTGGCTCAGCGATCGCCCAATCACATCTGCCGACGGTTTCTCATACCAGGCCAGATAGGCCGGATTAGCCACCTGATAGATGTAGTGGCAATCCACTACAAAAATGCCGTTTGGGGTGGCAGACACGATCTGCTCATAGCAGGAGTTATTAACCTGGCAACTTTTGACATTGCCATTCCGAACCACCCTCATTCCCCAACCCCTTCTCCCATGAAAGGAGAAGGGGAGCCGGATCGAAGTCCCTCTCCCTCTCTGGGAGAGGGCTTAAAGCCTTCGGCATACATGAAAAGGGTGAGGGGAAATTGCATTTTCCATAGTTGCCGAGTTAATAGGTTGACTTTTGCCGATTACCACAAGGCCGAAGGAGGTTAGCCGCCATCCTATTTTGGGTGCACTAATCAAAATCTAAACGAGTATGCAAGTGAAACGCCGTCAACTGTTGCAAACATCAGGATTATTTACGACCAGTCTTCTCGCTACGACTTTGATTCCAGCTAGTCGCGCAAAGGCATCTATTGTCCACCAAATTCACATCGCAAACAACAGTTCAGAGGCTATCTATGTTTTGCCAGTTCCTAACTCTGACTGGGTTTGGGCAGATATCGGCTTTGATGTTGCCACCACGGTTGCAATTTCTCTTGCCACTGCTGGCACAGGAACAGCCGCTGCATCAGCCAATACTGTCAGATCACTCAGTACTTTGGAAAAAGTGATTAAGGTTGCAAAAATGATTGCAACTGTGACCTACCTTCCCAGGACAGTTGCAACTTGGGTGACACGAGCGACGCAAGCTGCAAACTTGACAGAAGCTGCACTGCTAGATGCCGCTAATAAAGACTTACTAGCAGTCCGTGATTTTCTCGGTAGAGATGCAATCCTTGTTGGACGGGATGAATTCAAACAGGTGTTCAAAGAAGGAGTTTGGTCACCGACTCGCTACATATCACCCAGCGGTATTGGCGCAGCTTTTGGCTCTTCTAATATGACCCTGTTCATCATCAATGAATCTTTGTCACGACTAGTGAAGTTCAATACGAATGGTGACTATTCTTGGATTATCAACATGGATGATAATTCAGAGGACAATGACTACGAAGCCGTGCGGGCTCAGTATGGCAGGATTTGGAGACCTGATCGAGGTGAAGGCTTCTACCGAATTTCAGTTGGAGACTCGCTTTACAATCCGCAGTTTCTCCTGCCAGGCCAGAGTTTGAGTTCGCCCAATGGTGACTACAACTTGATTTATCAAAAGGATGGCAACGCAGTTATCTATAAGCGTGATAAGCCAGACGGTGAGCGAGCAATTTGGACATCCAATACGAGCGGACGTAGCGCTGGAAAGCTTGTCATGCAAGGAGATGGCAATGTTGTGATTTACGATGCTGAGGGAGCGATTGCCTGGGCACACAACCGATACACAGATTCCGGCGACGAATATCCTTGTCAGCTCGTCATGCAAGATGATGGCCGTTTAGTTTCTTACATAGCAAATGTACCAAACTGGTCAAGTCGATAGTAGTAGTTCTTTAACTTGTTTGATCCGAGCTGCCGTTTCTATACAACTGGAGCGGTGGCTTACCGATAAGATTTTCGCCTTCGTTAGCGATGGCACCCAACGGTTCCCAAGCGCTCAAATGAAGGTTCGCAATCCGTTGTAGGGCGGCTCAATTGAGGCAACCCTGCGTGCCAAGGATGGACGACCTCGCTCGTAATGTGAAGGTTCAGCTCACCTTCTAGGCATTGGCTAGAGTGCTTTCTCTACCTCTGTTTCAGCTTTTTGTGGCACAACCTAGAGGCGATGCAATTTTATACCGACAGCGGTAGGGGCGGGTTTAGCCAGGATATAACCCACGGGAGACTACCTGACTATCAAAACCTGCCCTCCGATCATCTGCCGCGATCGCCACGGCATTGGGTATTACCGGAGAAAGGCGATCGCCATTGCACTGGGTATTCCCTGCGGAAAGCGATCGCCCAGAACTGACGTCAAATCAGGTTAATACGACTCATCTGTGGCTT
>JAYUYI010000749.1:0-2677 GCA_043752545.1 Thermoleptolyngbya sp. | reverse complement strand
TTTAAGCAGTGACCCCCAAAAACCAAGTATTGAACCAGAACCTAACGTCTTTTAAGCATGTCCCGTCTTGCCAGCAAAATTGAAGCGATTCTTTACCTTAAAGGACAACCCCTCACTGTTACAAAACTGGTTGAGTATGCCGGATGCGATCGCCCAGCCGTTGAAGATAGCTTGATTGAACTAATGGCCGATTATGCCCAGCGAGAGGGCGCGTTGGAAATAGCTGAAACGCCGGATGGATATTCGTTGCAGCTACGAGAAACCTATCAAGAGTTGGTGCAGCAGCTGGTACCCGTCGATTTAGGCTTGGGGGCGCTGCGGACGTTGGCGGCGATCGCACTGCGCGGGCCCCTCACCTTGACCGATTTGGTAGAGTTGCGTGGATCTGGGGCTTATCAACACGTTCAAGAATTGGTCGAAATGAGTTTTGTCCGCAAGCGGCGCAAGGCCAACAGCCGCTCCGCATGGCTTCAGGTGACTGAGAAATTCCATCAATATTTTCAGGTCGAAAAATTGCCGCAGCCATTTGAGGCAAAATCGAGTTGAGCTACTTTTTGACCTGCGTGGAATTGATTCTTAAAACTAAGCTGATCTAGCTAATCTATGTGATGGCGACACAGCCATTACGACGGCGATCGCCTCCCCCAAATAATACACCCGGATCTGCACCTTCTATAGCCATAGCGACGGCATGAACCCCACCAAAAAACATATTTTTTTGCTCCCATGCCACCCATTTTTCGTTCGATGGCAACGGAGTTGAATGGCTCAACGGTTGGGGCATGAGCAGTTGATCTAACGCCTGGGAGGCAAAACCCGGCTCTAGATTAAACACACCATTTTCCCAATGCACACGCGGGCTATTTACGGCTACGTCTACGGGCATTTGGAAGTCGATCATGTTAGAAATAACTTGCACAATAGCGGTACGAATACGATTGGAGCCACCGGAACCCAGCACAAGCTCGGGCTGGTGATTTTTTAGCAACATGGTGGGTGCCATCATGGACGAAATGCGCACATTTTCTTGCCAATCATGAAACCCTGTCGGGTGCAGATCGGCTTCACCCAGCATGTTGTTCATCATTACCCCAGTTCCGGGAATCGTATAGGCCGACCCTTCTCCATTGGACGTAGTCACACTGGCAGCGTTGCCTTCAGCGTCCATAGCACTGATGTGGGTCGTGCTGCCCCATTTGTTGCTACTCGACAGGTCGCCCCAGGGGTCAGCCCGATTCAACGCCAAACTCAGTTTTTCGAGATAGGGATTGAGATGCTCTGGTGCCAAAAACCGCTCTGCGACATTGGGTTGGTATAGCCGAGCATCGTACCCATCGGTGCGGGCATGATTAGTCAGGCGCATCACCTCTACCAACGTTCGTAAATGATCGGCGCTGCCAAACTCCAGGTCTGAAAGCTGCACCTGAGCCAGCAGTGCCAGCGAAAAGGCAATTAACGAACCGCCTGAACTAGGTGGCGGGTTGGTTAATAGCGTGTTGCCCCGGTAGGTGGTGCTCAACGGCGATCGCTCAATTACCTGATAGTGCGTCAGGTCGTCTAGGGTCAAATAGCCGCCGCGATCGCTACAGTCGTTGACTAGCTGCTGCGCCATTTCACCTTCATAAAATGCCCTTGCCCCAGCCTCCGCCAGATAGCTCAAGGTAGCGGCCAGTTCTGGTAGCTTGATTACCGTACCGGGCTGTGGCAGAATCTGGCCGGGAGCATAGGTGCGGCACGCTTCTGGACAACCCAAGACAATCGGTTCCAAAATGCTGAAACAATAGGCCGGGAAGGCTTCGATTTCTACGCCCGTGGTGGCATAGTGGATGGCAGGAGCGGCGATCGCCTTAAACGGCAATCGACCTAGCCGTTGGTGGACATGAAACAACCCCGCTACCGTACCCGGTACGGCGATGGAACCCAACCCCACATGAAATTCTTGGGTGACTGTACCAAAATTGACGTCTACCGGGTAAAAATCAACCTCCGCTGGATTGCGCTGTTGGCGAGGGGTTTGGGTAAAAAAATCGAACAGGGTATTGCGGTTGTCTGCCGTATGCGCCAGCAAAAACCCACCCCCACCCAACGACGTTAGCGTTGGCTCCACCACACAAGCCGCCAGCACCGCCGCCACGACCGCATCAAATACATTGCCTCCCAAACGAAACATCTCGATTCCAGCTTCAGCCGTTTTGGGATGCCCAGCGGCGATCGCCCCACGCAGTTTGGAGGTCATAGGTTGTAAAGCACATTACAGTCTTTTGATATTAGCGTCCAAGCTGAGCGGGTTGAGCGCCAAAGTCTTGAATCAGCACCATTCATTAACACGAGTTATGGAGTCTGGCCAAATTAGACGTAAAGTTTTATAAAAAAGGACTGTGCTTCTTGTTACAATCTTCGTTGAAAGGGAAAAGTAGCTCTGAGGCTAACGCTTCTCCGCGTCCGCTGTCGCATTGGGAACGCACAGTTCGGGTCTCCTCTGGTCTGAAATCGCAACGTTATTAAAATTAAGCAAGCTGACTTCAATGCGAGTCAGCTTTTTTTTGGCGCTATGACCTTAAATCGCTATGGCCTTAAATCAATAGTTCGGACACTTTTGAGCAGGCTTGCCCTCATCCCCCAACCCCTTCTCCCAAAAAGGGAGAAGGGGAGCCGGATTGAAGTCCCTCTCCCCGCT
>JAYUYI010000748.1:0-2678 GCA_043752545.1 Thermoleptolyngbya sp. | reverse complement strand
CACATGGCAAAACCGCTGAACTATCGCCCACCTTGACCTCAGACGGGTTATATGAGGGAGAAGATTTTGTCCGGATTGCTGCCAAAGCTAAAGTCATGGGCTGTCCGGCTCCCTTCTGGTTCACAGGATTTTCGCTGGGTGGGCAGCTAGCGCTGTGGGCCATTAAGGCCGCGCAAACGGTTGCCGACTGGGGCGCAGATTTGGGGTTAACGGCGTCCGAGATTGGCGGCGGCGCTGTGATTTGCCCCAGCTTAGATTCGGCGCGATCGCTCACCTACTTAATGGAAAACCCCGGCGGACGGCAGCTAGAGCAAGCCATCACACGGCAGTTGAAAAAGCTGGCTCAGCGGATTTACGACCTGCATCCAGACGCGATCGACCCTGATGCGTTAGCGCGAGTCAAGAGTATTTGGACATTTGACCAAGAATTGGTGATTGGCCGATTGGGCTTTTCATCAGTAGAAGCATACTATGCAGCCAGTAGCCCGCTGCCGCTGTTGCCAGAGCTGCAAAAAAAGACGCTGATTTTGTATGCCGCCGACGATCCGATGTTTGACCCCACCATTGTGCCTGACCTGCAAGCAGCCTGTGCTGCCAATCCAGCGATTGATTTGGTGGTGACCCCCCACGGTGGGCATGTGGGCTACATCAGCAGTAAAGCGGGTCAGGCTCAAGCCCACGACCCTGATCCTTGGTGGGCTTGGAATCGAGTTTTAAGCTGGATTGATCAAGGTGGGGGTTAGCAATAACAGTAGAGCAACTCGACTATTGCACCCGAATCTGCGACAGCACGGTGCCTTGGTAATAGTGCAACACAATATCTCGATAGCTGATCCCTTGCAGCGCCATGCCATAGGCTCCATATTGGCTCATGCCCAAACCGTGGCCAAAGCCCCGACCAATCACCTGAAAGCCGCCTGAAGCCGCACCTTGGGCGCTAGCAAACTGGCCGGACTGTGGCTGAATGGTAAACAGCGTACTTCTCAGGTTTAGCGCCTGCCGCATTTGATCTCCGGTCAACACCCGTTCACCAGCATCACCGATCACTCGCACTCTCTTCATCCGACCTCGGGTGGTGGTTCGTTCAACCGCAAACGAAATGATGTTGCCCACACCCGTAATTCTCTGCCGCATTTGGTCAGCCGAGAAATTTTCCGTCCATTGAAAAACAGGAGCGTCCTGATCATAATCGGGAACCGCCCGCAGGTAGGGTAAAGCTGTCAGCCACACATCTTCCACGTTTTCGGTATACCCACCCGATGACGAGTGAAAGACGGCGTTGATAATTTGCCCGCTGTAGGTCAGCACCTGCCCCCGAGTGCTTTGCACCGCCGCTACCGTGGTGTTGGTTTCTTCCTTGACGCCGCCATATACTTGCCAGCGGGTGGTATCGCCCACATCAAAGACTGTATTGGCCCCGGTTTGACGTTGATAGAGCGCATAGGAACGCGCTGCTACGGCCTGGGCTTTGAGGGCTTCCAATGGCCAATTGGTGGGCATTTCGCCGCCCAACACGCTGTAGAGATAGTCTTCTAAATCGACGTAGTTAACGGCTGTTAACCCGCCGCCTGTCGGTACAATGTAGACTTTGCCTCTATACCAGCGATCGCCAATCCAAACGAGTCCGTTCCCCTGGGGTTCAACCCAAATGCCGCCCGAACGCCAGCGGCTGATGGCGACGCTACCCCCTTCGGCATTGGCCACCAGCGCCGTGCCGCCTTGCACTTCGGCTAACACCTGCCCAGAACTATCTTTGAGCAGCGCATTGGTAGCGCTGCCCACCTGCACCGCACTGACATCTTGTTCAACCGCCACTCGCAGGTCAAGCGCCGCTCGGGCGGGTGCCATTGCCACTAGCCATAGCGCTAAGGTAAGCCACCAAGATTGCTTACCCCACCGCAATAACGGCATTAGGAACTGCTTCAAGCCGGGATTTTGTGCAGATGTCATGTCCGCAAGTACCTCATATATTCAGGAACAATAAAACAGAAAACCGATCAGCAAAAAAATGGGGCAGATGCTACAAACCTTTTTGTTATAACACTGCCATCTAAATCCAAAGCAGATCTTAAAAAAGCAGATCTAAAAAAAGCAGATCTAAAAAAATAGATGGACTTGCATAAGGAAGTTTACAGGAGGGTGCTCCGATTGGTCATCCGCAATGTCCGATATTTTCTTCGTTTTTTCGCGGTTGAGTGCCTTTGTTGGAGTGCCTTGGTTGAGTGCCTTTAATGCTTAAAGATAGTCTACGGGTACTGATTTGTTCCGCTATTCTACTTTGTTCAGCAATTCTAACTTTTGCTCCGGAGAAATCTACTACTGTGAGGTTGAGACCGACTCAGAGGCATTCAGCTTTACCAAACAGGCTTTTCACCTGGAGTTGGGTATACGCTGACGCTATGATTGAAGCATTTGGTGTAGGGGTAGGTAGCAGCCTTGCAGATTACATTTTTGGGAACCAGTTCGGGAGTGCCGACGCGATCGCGCAATGTTTCCAGCATTGCCATGCAGCTACCCCAGCGGGCAGAAGTGTGGCTATTTGACTGTGGCGAAGGTACCCAGCATCAGCTATTGCGCAGTGATGTGCGCGTCAGCCAGATTACCCGAATTTTTGTCACCCACATGCATGGTGATCATACCTATGGGCTGATGGGGTTATTGGCCAGCTGCGGTCTTGC
>JAYUYI010000747.1:0-2683 GCA_043752545.1 Thermoleptolyngbya sp. | reverse complement strand
CAGTTGAGGTGTCGGGGCTGACTCCAGTCGATTTTCAGGTTGAAGCGGGAGCGGAGTTGCCTCGGGAAATAGATGCTGAGGTGGCTGAAGCGGGGGCGATCGCTCAACGGATTGCCCAGCTTCAGCAGCAAGAGGCGCAGCTTAAACGCGATGTGGCTGATTTGCAAACGGCCTATAATCGCTTGGTGCGTGAGCAGATGGCTGAGGCGCAGCTTGCCATGGGACGGCTGGTGACAGAAGGTCTAGGTGATTTGGAGCAGCGGCGTCAAACGCTACAGCTTTCAGTCGAGCAGCTCGAACGGCGGCAGGAGCGAATTCGATCTGAGATGCGCAGTACGTTTGCGGGGGCTTCTCAAGATGTTGCGATTCGGATTCAGGGGTTTAAAGATTATTTGGTGGGCAGTCTTCAAGACTTGGTGATGGCGGCTGAAGAGTTGAAGCTGGCTGCGCCTGCTCCACCGCCAGAGGTCAAGCGTCCGGCGGCGCGCGATCGCGATCAGGAGGCGATCGCGCCTCAGTTTGCGGAGCAGGGCTTTCAAGAGCAAAACCGGCAGATCCGTAAGCTACTGGATCTGTACCGCACGTCTCCCGATTATTATGGGGCGGCTTGGCAGCTGCGGCGTACGTTTGAGCCAATTCATGCGGAGCGGGTAGGGAATTGGTTCTTTACGCAGGGCGGCAAGGGGGCGCTGCGGACGATGGGTTCGCGGTTGCAAAATATTTTGGTGGCTTCGACTGTGATTTCTATTTTGCGTAAGCTACATGGGCCTCGGGTGCGGACGCTAATTTTGGCCGATTCCCCGGAGCGGCTGGGTGAGTGGCGGCGTGGGTTGCAAGATTGTTTGGGGATTTCCCGCAGCGATTTTGGCTCTGATCAAGGGGTGGTGCTGTTTGAGGCTCCGGAACCGTTGGCTCAGCGGGCTGATCGGTTGGTTAAGCAGAAGCAGTTGCCGCTGATCATTATGGATGAGTCGGAAGATGTGGTGAATTTGTCGCTGCTGCAATTTCCGCTGTGGTTGGCGTTTGCGTCTGATCCTGCGAAGCCGATGATGTATTAGAGAGCAGGTGGTGAGGTGTTTCGGAGGGTAGAGGCGAGGGACTTCCCCCCGTGCCCCCGCATTCTTGGGAGCCTGGACTCCCCCAAACCCCCCGAAATGTCTGTTCTGGTGGGTGGCAATGGGGCTGAGGGTTTGCACCGTTCGGCCAGAACCGAACCGGTGCTGAAAATGCAGAATGCTGGTCTACTGGCCAAACCTTCATCCCTCATCCTACTGCTGCGCAGAAGCAAGCTACATCCCTCATCCTTCAGCCCTCATCCCTTCTCCAGCGGCGATCGCGCCGCAGCCCGGTACAGTGTCGAAGCGGGTGTTGGAGGCACGCCAGGTTTCGAGTTGGCGGCGGAAGCTGACGAGGTTGGAGCGGTATTGGGCAGAGATGCTGGGTGATCCCATTAGGGGACCAATGACGCGGAGGGCTTCGTTCCAGTCGTTGCTGCACACGGAGCCTTGCAGGGCGGTGTAGCGCTGTTGGGCGCTGATGTCGTCGGGGTTGGTGGCGGAGAAGACGAGGGTGCGGGCGGTGGGCGATCGCTCTGACCAAATGGGTTCTGGTTCGGACTGGCAGCCGGAGAGGTTGCTGTAGGTGGCCTGGGCGGCGCGCATGCCTTCGAGCTGGTGGCGAAAGACAATGAGCTGCTGGCGGTAGGCGGATGAGAGTTCTGCGGCTCCAATTAGGGGGCTAATGGCCTGTAGTGCGCCGTCCCAGTTGTTGCTGCATACGGCCATTTGCAGGTTGGCATATAGCTCTTGGGCGTACAGGTTCTGGGAGCTTTGAGCGGCGTTGGCAGCTTGGCTAAATGCGGCTAGGGCGGCTAGGGCTGGGGTGAGGGCGGTGAAAGAACGAAGCGTGGGGTGCATTTTGGGTGGCGCTTCTACAAAAGATACTTTTCCTTTCGAGAATAGGTGGGGTCAATCCGGAAAAGTGGCGGTATTGGTGAACCTGAAGGGGGATGCCTTTAGTGTAGATTTGCAGGGTGTCTCGTGGTGTGTAATGCTCTGAATCGGCGCTGATCTGCCTTTGGAATTAGGCTTATGAGCTGAATTGCCTTTAGATTAAAAGAGGTTTACTCGGAACAAATCAGGATGCAGACATACGACGTGGTGATTATTGGGGCAGGGCATAATGGGCTGACCTGTGCCGCTTATCTTTTGAAAGCAGGCTATAGCGTGCTGCTGCTGGAGAAGCAATCGGTGCCGGGGGGAGCCGCGACGACGGAGGAGGCGATGCCTAAGGAGGCTCCAGGGTTTCGGTTTAACCTGTGTGCGATTGACCACGAGCTGATCCACTTGGGTCCAGTCGTAGAGGAACTGGAGCTGACGAAATATGGCCTAGAATATTTGTACTGCGACCCGACGGTGTTTTGCCCACATCCCGATGGCCGTTATTTTTTGGCGCATCGATCAGTCGAGCAAACCTGTGCCGAAATTGCCCGCTATTCGGAACGCGATGCCCGCAAATATGCCGAGTTTATCGACTATTGGCAACGGTTGACGAATGCAATTTTGCCCATGTTCAACGCCCCGCCGCGAGCCGTGCTAGAGATTTTGGGTAACTACAATGGCGATCGCCTCCGAGATGCACTGTCGCTGGTGGGCGGCGTAGACAAAGCCCTAGACTGGGTGCG
>JAYUYI010000746.1:0-2686 GCA_043752545.1 Thermoleptolyngbya sp. | reverse complement strand
CACCTCAGAAAAAAGACATGCAGACCTGGCGGATCGAACTGAAAGATAAAACGAAGAATCAGTTTACCTATCAGGTGACCTGCTATTTGACCAATGGTACACAGAAGGCAACTACGTCCAAACTTACCAGTGACACAACGTTGATCTTGGAAGTGCCTGCGTAACGGCTTGCTGGTGGAAGGGCGAAGCATTTGACCAATAGGTTTCAACTAGTCTGAGAAGTATTAGCTCAAATGCTTCGCCCCTACTGTTCTCTTTTCTTTCTTCTTTTTCTTTCTTCTTTATTCTCTTTTCTTTCTTCTTCCTTTCCTTTTCTTCCTCGCTCTTCAAAGAGGCGGCTATGCTCTATCTCAATCCTCCTTTTCACATTATTGAGGGCGTGTCGGTCTATCCTGACCATGCCGATGCCTTGCAGTTTTATTATCTGCCTGCCATGCCCAAGCTAACGACGGATTTTGACCCGGTTACAGGTCAGCAGATTCCTCAACTGTCTTTGATCAAATATCGCGGTGAAGCGGGCACGGGTGGCTTCCTCAATTTTGAGGTGAACCTGGGTGTTGACGACGCTACCCTAGAGGAAGTCCGGCGGCAAGTGCAGCAGTTACATCGCCTGCGCGATACGCCGCGTTTGGCTCCTGTGGTGGTGGAAGACGGGCGGGTGCGCCTGATGATTTTGGGCAAACAAACCCCTGACTCGGTAGTGGGTCAACCCGGTGCGCCGCCTGCGACTGGAGGGACTCCGCCCCCATCTGGACAGCCGCAGTTTGTCCTGAAAATTGAGCACTACGCCAAACCTGCTCTTTACGGAGACAATCAGGCAATTTTTTCGGTGCAGCTAGATAGCGCGGGCGTGGCTGTAATTGAAGAGGCTCTCAAAGGTGAAATGATGCCGGTGGGCATTGTCTACTCGCTCGATTTTCTGGCATTACGTCCTGCCTACAGCGTCAGCGTAGTGGCAGATTGGGATCGAGTGCAAACACACTTCCAAGAGTCGTTTGGTGCACAAATTCTATTTTCTTCAATTCAAATCGATGAGGTAATTGACAAGCTAATTGAGAGCCAAGCGATTCAAATTAATGTTGATACGTTCATTCCAGAAGGAGACGATACGGGGGGCTTGATTGGGCGGCGAGATGAGGCGATTAATGACTTTAAAGATATGGTGCTGGAAAGCTTTTTTGAACCCAGCCTCGACCCGATGCAGGACAAGGACAATGAGTTTATCGATACGATCGAACGGCTGAGCCAGATTGCTCCGGCGGGTGCAGCCATGTTTAGCTACAAAAAAGTAGATGTCACTCGGATTGACCAGAAACGCCTGAATCTCGCCATGAATGAACGCACCACGGTGCGGCGGAGCATTTATCCTCAGGCTCATCTAAAAGGGCTGTTCCGCATTCTGCGCGATAGTCAGGGCACAGTGGATCTAAGTCGATTTGTGCGGGAAGTGACACTGGATGACGATTGGTTTAAGCGGCGGGAGGTAACGGCGCGATCGCTAGTCAATTTCACCAATGATGCGGTCGATTCGATTAACCTAACGCTTTGGTATGGCAACGAACCTAGAACCATTGTGCTAGATGCGGCCAACTCCAGCAGTGCCGTCCACTGGAACAGCATTCTGAATAATCGGGTGATGCAGCGAGAAGTGCGCTACAGCTACCGGGTCAACTTTAAAGATGTGGACACCACAGAACGGCCTGGTGTACTCCAGTCTGGTGATTTGGTTACGACAGGCGACAAGTTTGAAGTGAACCCGCGTAGCCAAGGACTTTACTATCTAGATGATATTCAAATTGGGGTAACCGATCGCTTTCCATGGAATAGCTATTCCTCAGTGGAGGTGATCGTTCGCTATCAGGATGCACCCAACCAGATCAATCTAGAAGAATCATTCTTACTCAAATCGGATCGACCAGAAATGACCTGGAAACGCTTCCGGCTCGATCGCCACCTAGACAGTTTTAACTACAAAGTGATCTATCGGGCAGTGAATTATCGCGATCGCGAAACACCCTGGACTACTACCAGTCAGGAACGGTTAACGATCGCCAATCCTACCCCCAGACGGCGCACGGTGAATGTGATCCCAGCGGTCAGTTGGGGATTGGTTTCGATGATTTTTGTCGATTTGTCCTACCAAGATGACGCTAACAATATTTGGGAAACGGTGTCATTGTCGTTTGACAAAGACACCAGTAAACCGCAGAACTTTGTCTTAGATCTGATCAATCCCAACCAGCGCCTAGTCAGGTATAGCGTCCAAATTCTGTTAGCAGATAACCGCCTGATTGAAGTGCCCCCATCGGAGACTCTGGGCGACAAAATCTTTGTTCGTGCCGATATGGCAGGCCATCGAATTATTACCGTGCAGCCCGAATCGGTGGAGTTTGACACCCGTCAGGTAGCTCGCCTAGAAGCAAATTTAATCTACGAAGACATGGATGCAGGGCTACATTTTGCTGACACCTTTACCTTCAGATCCCCCACCGATATCGCCAGCTTTGAGTACGACTATACCGATCCGCGCAAGCGTGCCTATTTCTGCACCGTTAAAACCATTTTTACCAACGGAATGTCTAAAGAATCCGCTCTGGGCAATCAGGGACGCGATCGCCTCATTCTGCACGTCGGTTAATCCAGTGCGCTACCTGGTTGGCTGACAAATCATTCCCCCTCATCCCCC
>JAYUYI010000745.1:0-2687 GCA_043752545.1 Thermoleptolyngbya sp. | reverse complement strand
TGTCCGCCCTGCAAGAGTTGTCCAGCATCCGAAGCGTTATGCTTCGTCGAAGGCTTCTAGATCGAGGAGGTAGTAATATTGCTCTACCATCTCAGGCCGTTGGAACCCGATCGCCCGCAGCAAATGCCAGTCTTTTAGCCCTTCAAACACGTTTGGGTAGTCGTCTAACTCCAGCCGTTTTGCCAAATCCGCAACGTCGCTCTCTGTCATTTGAGCGACATCCTCTTCACAAAAGGTCAGCGTTTTCATTGCCAGTCTCCCCCCATAGGATTAAGCTCAGCCCTGAACTTAGTAAACCAATAATTATACTGGCGTACGAAGCCTAATTATGCCTTATTAAGCTTATCCTAAGTCGCTCCATCAGGCTGTAACCGTATTTCTTCTGTAAAGTTTTGAACAATTTCTAAAACTTCCGGTGAAATTTCGTGACCAGTAGAAAGTTCGTAAAATGTAACGGGGATGCTGAGAGCCAGTAGCTGATCGCGCGATCGCTCGGCTTCGCGCAGGGGCACAACCTGATCTTGCCGCCCATGCACCATGAGGACGGGGGGCGGTGCAGTGCTGCCAATTTGCACCGGAGCATGGAGGTAGCCGCTGAGCACCAACAGCGCCGCCAGCGGTAACCCTAACCCTACATCGAGCGTCATCGCCCCACCTTGCGAAAACCCTGCCAGTACCGTTCGCTCTAGAGGGACACCGGTGAGGTCGGACAGCGATCGCAGCCATGCGGTCAACAGCCGCCGACTTTCGGCCAAGTCTGGCTGAGCTGCAAAGGCCGCATCGGACTCAAACGCGTAGGTTTCAGGAAAGTTGTACCAAACCCGACCGCCTGCACTATGGGGGTAGGGAAACGGCGCATCGGGAAGGAGCATTTGGTAGGCTGGCAAGTCGAGCATGAAGGCCAGGGATGCTAGGTCTTGAGCATTGGCACCCCATCCGTGGAGGGCGACAAATAAGCCTGCGGGCGGCTTGCCGGTTTTGGCAGGGATAGAAATAGCGTGTAGGGGCATGAAGGCAGGTTAGAGAGAATAGAGCGTTGAACTATAGACTATAGAACGGTGCGCGTTAGACTCGGACTGGTGAACTCTAGTTTAATTTTTCACCTGACACCCCATACCCCATGTACAACTTTCCCGAACCGCCCTCACCCCAACCCCTCTCCCAGAGCGGGAGAGGGGCTAAAAACAGGTTTGGTTCCCCTCCTCCCACAAGGGGAGAAGGGGTATAGCCCAAAGGGCATTCAAGAAAAGGGGATGTAGCTTGCTTCTGCGCAGCAGTGGGCTATCTTAAAGTTGCACATCGCGCACCCTATTCTTTATTGCTTCAATTTCTATGGCACGGTTGGCACTACTGAGCGTTTCGGACAAAACTGGCGTGGTGGAGTTTGCTCGCCAGTTGGTTGAAGAATTTGGGTTTGCGATTGTCAGCAGTGGCGGCACGGCGCAGACGTTGAAGGATGCTGGCATTCCAGTGACGAAAGTGTCGGACTATACGGGTTCTCCTGAGATTTTGGCAGGCCGGGTCAAGACGCTGCACCCGCGCATTCACGGCGGAATTTTGGCGCGCCGGGATGTCTCACAAGATTTGGCAGATCTAGAGGCAAACCAAATTCAGCCAATTGATTTGGTCGTTGTCAATCTTTACCCGTTTGAGCAAACAATCGCCAAACCCAATGTGACATTGGCAGATGCCGTGGAGCAAATCGACATTGGTGGGCCAGCCATGTTACGGGCTGCCTCAAAGAACTTTGCTCACCTCACCGTCCTCTGCAACCCAGCGCACTATTCCTCGTATCTGGAAGACCTACGGCAGCATGGCGGCGAGGCGTCTTTGGCATTCCGGCGAACCTGCGCTCAAGCGGGGTTCTGGCACACTGCCACCTATGATTTGGCGATCGCCACCTACCTCAGCCAAGCCGAATCCCAATCAGATTCGGCATCCCAGCCGGATGCGCCACTACCAGAGCAGTTCGCGATCGCAGGCAGGCAAATTCAGCCCCTGCGCTATGGCGAGAACCCGCACCAGCCTGCGGCCTGGTACCAAACAGGGCGCACTCCCAGCGGCTGGGCGGCTGCCACTCAACTACAGGGTAAAGAGCTAAGCTACAACAACTTGGTTGATTTGGAAGCTGCACGGCGCATTGTGGCAGAATTTGACGCGTCCGAAGCGGCAGCGGTAATCATCAAACACACCAATCCCTGTGGAGTTGCATTAGGCTACACATTGCAGGAAGCTTATAGCAAAGCCTTTGACGCCGATACAACTTCAGCCTTTGGTGGCATTGTGGCGTTGAACCAGGCGATCGATGCATCTACTGCGAAGGCACTGACCCAAACCTTTTTGGAATGTGTAGTAGCGCCCGACTGCGACCCAGAAGCAGCAAAAATCCTAGCAGCAAAGGGCAACATGCGGATATTGGTATTGCCCGACCTGCAAACCAGCCCCACTCAAACCGTCAAAGTGATTGCAGGAGGATTTTTAGCTCAATCGCCAGATAATCCGGTCGTGAACCCAACGACGTGGGATGTAGTAACAGAAAACCAGCCAACGAATGATCAGCTAGCAGAACTGATGTTTGCCTGGAAGGTTTGTAAGCACGTTAAATCGAATGCCATTGTGGTCACGGGTAACCGAGCTACACTGGGCGTTGGCGCAGGACAAATGAACCGAGTCGGTTCGGTTAACCT
>JAYUYI010000744.1:0-6765 GCA_043752545.1 Thermoleptolyngbya sp. | reverse complement strand
TTTGCGATCGCCGCTCTAACAAACGAGTACGCGGAGGTAACAAATGGATACTCCGAAATGGTTTTTGCGTTGGCTTGCCTGTGCGGAGCACGTATCGCCGCTCTAACAATCGAGTCCTTCGATGTAACGATGGCGATCGCAACCGTAGCAAACGGGCTACTTACCCAATTACGCGGATCGATCGCACCAAAATCCGCATGATTTTATTTGGGTTGAGCGGGACAATGAGCTGTGAGTCGGGGAGGGGAATTACTGAACTCCAGAACCCGACTTCGGCATAGCGGAGGTTGTGCAGGCGGTGGATGGTGTGTTGCACCACCTCGGGGGTGCCGATTAGCAGGTGCCGCAGCGGGGTGGGTTCTGGGAGGGGTGGAGTTGGGTAGGGCTGTGGGGTATCGACAATGACCAGCGGCGAGCTAGGTGCGCATGGGGCATCGGTGGCACAAAAGGACTGAATCATTTGGGTTTTCCTGGGTAACGCGGGTTTAGGAAAACCCAAAAACTTAGCCACCCTAGACCTGCGGCAATGGCAAGCTGGGGTGGCTAAGGAGATTGTGTACAATATCCTCAGCCGCAAGACTGGCACTAACAGTCGTTGGGGGTTAGCTACCGAACGTTGCGCTAACAGCGTTCGGTAGCGTTGACTAAATTTTTGGGCATCTAGCAGACAGCTTGGAGAACAGCCATTCAAAACTACTGCACTGCAAGATTAAAGCGCATTTGGTTAGTACAGTCAATCTTTTTGAGTTTTGAATTTTGAGACGATCGCATTGAGTGACGGGTCGATCGCATTGAGTGACGGGTCGATCAAACTCAGTAACGGGTCAATCGCATTCAGTAACGGGTCGATCGCATTGAGTAACGGGCCGATTGCATTCAGTAACGTGCCGATCAAACTCAATTTACGGTCGTTCAAACTGCTGTCCCTGCTCCAAACCCAAGCAGTAGTATTCTGAACCGCTAAACCGTGAAGAGTGCGATCGCCCTAGGTAGCATCACCAGCCCGATTGCGATTTTAAGGCTGTGATGTTAACCTATTTACAACTAACTAGTAAGTCAGCCTAATCTGTTGCGTTATCAAGATCGGTAATGCAGAAAGAGCGGAGGAACCAAACCTTGGGGCGAATCTTTTGAAAATTAAACAGAAACGAGCAATGTTTATGCAGTTTGTATAAATCTTGCCATTTATCTTTTAATCTTTTTCTAGAAGGGCACCTCTCAGCCCTAGCCCGTCAGCTAACTCCGTCGGCATTGAGAGGAGACTGAAGAATCAGCATTTTGATGTGCTCGACTTCCTTCAGTGTCCTCAGGTCTGTTGATGAAACACTATCCATAAGCCGTCTCAACTTATCCCCCAGAGGATAGTTTAGATGCCCGCTAATAGTGTTTGTTAGATGTGCCTACCTTACACTCTGAGGAAAGACCGATGCTACTGTCTAATATTTTAGCGATCGCCCTAGCGGCTCAGGTGGCTTGGCGACGGCGCATTCGTCCTACAATTGTGCAGGACACTGTACTGTTGCCGCTACTGGGTATATCTGGAATAGTTTTACTGTGGTGGTTCGTTGCAACCTTCGTGTCTGACCTACTGCCTACGCCGTTAGACGCGTTGTTGGCAAACTTAGACTACATTACCCATCCGTTTTATCGACGTGGCCCCGGAGATTTGGGGATTGGCTGGCTGTTATTAGCAAGTTTGCGGCGGGTATTTTTAGGATTTCTGTTAGGCTCTCTAGTCGCCATCCCGGTGGGTTTTTTGATTGGCATGTCGCGTCAAGCAATGTTAGCCATCAACCCCTTGATTCAGATTTTTAGACCCGTATCGCCTGTTGCCTGGTTGCCGATTGCCCTAGCGATCTTTAATTTGGCGAACCCATCGGCAATTTTTGTGATTTTTATTACGTCGCTTTGGCCAACGATTATCAACACGGCTCTGGGCGTTTCTAGCGTACCTACAGATTACCTAGATGTGTCGCGGGTGCTAGAGATGCCTCGCTGGCGGCGGATTACGAAGATTATTTTGCCCGCCAGCCTGCCCTATATTTTTACGGGTTTACGCATTAGTCTAGGGATTGCTTGGTTGGTGATTGTGGCAGTAGAAATGTTGACGGGCGGGGTGGGGATTGGCTTTTTTGTCTGGGATGAGTGGAGTCGTCTCAATTTGAATTCGGTGTTTCTAGCTATTTTGGTAATTGGCACGACGGGGTTGGTGCTGGATTATTTGCTAGGCCGTTTACAAATTTTGGTAACCCATCGCCCGCCCGCATCTACCTAGTGCGGGCAACTGTTCGCCCGATCCATCTACATTGAGGTACCTATGAGCTATCTGAGTCGGCGATCGCTGCTATATGGCTTGAGTGGGTTTGCAGCGACCAGCGCCTTAAACGCCTGTAGCCGCTCCACGGGAACGCTCTCAAGTTCTGGAGCCATCATTGCCCAAGCGGATGTTGAACCGCTGATTGACCCCAAAAGTCTGGAGAAACCAAATCTTACCATTGGCTTTGTCCCTGTAAATGACTGCGCCCCGTTTGCGATCGCCTACGAAAAAGGGCTATTTCGTAAATATGGGCTAAACGTGACGCTCAGCCGAGAAGCGAGTTGGGCAACATCGCGCGATGGCATCATTTTTGGCAGATTGGATGCTGCCCCAGTGGTGTCGGGATCTGTCACCAATGCCCGCCTTGGAGCGGAAGGTGCGAAGCGGGCACCGCTCTGTGCAGGCATGACCATTCACCGTCACGGCAATGCGCTGACCATGAACCGAGACATGTGGCAAGCCGGATTGCGCCCGTTGCATGAGTATAAGGGTGATTTGGAGCGGTTTGGCCGCGATTTCCGCCGCTATTTTGAGGGCTTGCCGCCAGAACGCCGGGTGTGGGCAGTCGTGCTCAGCTCGTCTATTTATGAATACTTTGTCCGCTACCTAGCCGCCGCCGTGGGGATCAATCCGCTGACAGCCTTTCGCATTATTATTGTGCCGCCACCCCAAATGGTGGTCAACATGCGGATTGGCAGTATGCAGGCGTATATGGTTGCTGAACCCTGGAATACAAGGGCGATCGCCGGCAATGAGGGAGTCGGCTTTACCTTTGCCCAAGGGCGCGAAATCTGGCGGGGCCATCCCGATCGCGTTTTGGCAATGCAGGAATCGTTCATTGAGCAGAATCCTAAAACCTATCGCTCGCTGATTAAAGCGATGATTGAAGCCTGCCAATATTGCAGCAAACCCGAAAATCGCGCAGAAGTTGCCCAACTCATTACGGCGCGATCGTTTACGGGCGCAAAACCCCGCACCTGTGCGGTGCCAACGGTGATTGACCCGAGCAATATCAAGCAGCTACCTGCCTGCACCACTAAATTTACTGGACCTGGAATCATTGGCAACTATAACTACGGCGGGTTCGATGGCCAAAACCGGGTTGTTCAGTCCGCTGAAACTACCCTGTTCTACGACTTACCCCCTGATTTAGCTACCGAGTCTGGCAGCCATTCCACCTTTTTGTGGCAGTCTCAGGCGATCTGGCTGATGACCCAGGCTGCTCGCTGGGGGCAAATTCCAGATTTCCCAAAGGACGCTGAAGCCAAAGCTCGCAGCGCCTGGAGAACGGATCTCTATCGGGAGATCGCTACCGAGATGGGCATCCAGTGCCCCAGCAGTGATTACAAAGTCGAAGCGGCTGAACGGTTTATCGATCGCCACCCGTTTGACCCCAGCGAGCCAGTGCGCTACCTCAACGGCTTTGAAATTCGCGCCAATGCGGCTCAATCTATCTACATGGCTTAGCTATGTCTATTGCTGTAAACTTCCTTTGAGGAAACCAGGATGTTGAACCATAACCTCTCTTACGCTACGGGCGATCGCGCTCTATCGCTCAATTCTGAAGAATTCTTGGTGGTTGAAAATGTGTCTAAAAGCTACAAAACCGGGGATGGCAAACTCTTCACGGTGCTAGATGGGATTAATCTAACCATTCGAGCCGATGAATTTGTCGCCGTAATCGGTCATTCGGGCTGCGGGAAATCGACTCTGCTGAAAATTGTCGCAGGGCTAGAAAAAGCGACTTCGGGTTCTGTGCGGCTCCAAGGCAAAGAAATCCGCAAGCCGGGAGCTGACCGGATGATGGTGTTTCAGCAATATTCACTCTTGCCCTGGCTAACGGTACGCGAAAACATTCGCTTGGCGGTAGATGAGGTGCTGAAGCAATTATCCGCTGCTGAAAAAAAAGAGCTAGTGGACGACCATTTGGCGATGGTCAACCTGACGGCAGCGGCAGATAAATATCCCGATCAGCTTTCGGGTGGCATGAAACAACGCGTCGGCATTGCTAGGGCGATCGCCATTCGACCGACAATGCTGCTGCTAGACGAACCGTTTGGGGCGCTAGATGCCCTCACGCGGGGTAAGCTCCAGCGACAGGTGCTAGATATTTGGGAAAGCCATCGGCAGGCCGTAATGATGGTGACGCATGACGTCGATGAAGCCCTATATATGGCAGATCGAATTGTCCTGATGACCAGTGGCCCTGCCGCTCACATTGGCGAAATTCTCGCTGTTCCCTTTTCCCACCCGCGCCAGATTCAGGAAATTCGAGAGCTGTCAGAGTACTATGAACTGCGTAACCATGCCCTCAATTTCCTCGATCATCACTTTTCGCAAGATGAATAAACATCATAGATATCAATACATCAACTCCTCAATTTGACCTAAGAGCTTGATCAACCGCTCACGTTTTTTGGCATCTTCTAAAATTCGAGCCTGCTTTAACCGCTGTGGTAATCCCTTAAATTGGGTCAAAAGAGTCTGATTTGGAGTCGCACTGCCGTTGCTGTCACTCTGCCGCAAAGCTCTCACCTGAGTCTGAATGGCATCCATAGATAATTTCTGGGCGATCGCCTGCTCCAATAGCTGCCGTTGCTGCTCCGTATCTTTGACCCGCAGCACCTCGTTAACCTTGGTATAGTGCAGTTTGCCCTCTTTCAAAACCTCCTGAATGTGGATCGGCAACTTCAAAAGCGGTAAGCGATGCTTGCGGAAACTCTCAGGGGTTAGCCGTCCTGCGACCGCAAATACTTCTTGAACTATTTCAAGATCTTCACTACGGACAACGTTGGACGTAAGCCCCCGTTTTTGATTGGCCAGCTGATTGAGGATGCTCACCACCTCCTCTGGTTCTACCCCTAAGTGACGACAAAGCATATTCATGATCGCGCTAGTTTCTTCCCATTTGCTCAAATCGCTGCGCTGAAGGTTACTGATCGATTTGATATCGGCAGCGGTGTCATCATCAATCTCAAAAATCCTCACCGGGACGACCTCTAACCCGGCCATTTTGGCGGCACGGTGCCGTTTTTCCCCCGCCAGCAGGTCAAATTCATCGCGTTGACCTGGATATAACCGCACAGAAAGTGGATCGATTACACCAACTTTTTTGATCGATGCGGCCATGTTCTCCAACTCAGTTAGATCAAAATAACGCCGATCTTGATCAGGATCTCGGTAGATTTTGTGGAGCTGAACTGTGATTGGTGCGGGCTGTGCACTGCCACGGAGAGAAATAACGGACTCATCTCCAGATGCCGCTGAGTCTTTAATATTTGGGGCTTCACTCTCTAAGTCTTCAGGACTGGGGGCTTCACTGGCTGGGGCTAACGGATCGGAAGATGCCACATTTATGGGTGCCGTTACTGCTTCCATGATGGAAACATCTTGGCGAATCACTTGCATCAACCCTTTAAACCGATTTGTCTTTTCGACTTTACTCATCCCACAATCTCCTTACCAATCGCACAATATTCTTGCCAAGCTAGTCCAGCGCGGCGATCGCTCACATCTTTAACCATGACCCCTTCATTGGCTGCCTTTTGAAACGCCACCGCTTCTCGAATTTTGCCCTTAAATAAGGGGAATCCTGCTTCTGTTAAAAACTCACGGGCTTCTTCACCTTCTTTGCGAGGATTAGGCGGCACTCGGGTTAACAAAATTCGATAGTTATCTGTTTTCAGGGCTTGCAATAGCTCCACCGTTTGAATTAAGGCGTCAATCGACAAAGTATCGGGCGTAGTCGGCAATACGAGCAGATCGCACCCATCCACAATTTCTTTTAGATCCTCCTCCTCAGCCCTAGCCTCAGTATCGATGACAAAATGCTCAATCCCCGTGCTATAGCGTGCCGCTTGATTGACGCCCACTACTTTGAACGATAGACCACCCTGCTGAGCACCTCGTTCTGCCCATCGAGTTGCCGAACGGTTGGGGTCACCATCAATCAACAATGTCTTGCCCTTGGTTTGAAAAAACGCCGCCAGGTGAATAGCTGTAGTGGTTTTTGCGACACCCCCCTTAAACGAAGCAGTCGTAATAATCATTCGCTATGCTATCCGTAATTTGATTGATTTAATTCTATTACGGACTCTCTGTTATGACTCAATTTTTAGCTCAATAGACGCCTGGCACGATACGCGAATGTTAGCAGGGCGATAAAATTCTTCCTCAGTCTCCCAACGATGCTCCCACTGATAGCCCGTTCCTAACAATAGCCCTAGCCAAATGCGCACTGGGGAAAGGTGAACGTTTTGGAAAACTGTCCCCATGTCTACGGGCTGCGGCTGCACTTGTAGCCACGCACGCACGGTTCCAGACCAATCGGAGATCGATTCTTCGTAGGCTGTCTCTAACGCCGACTGTTTTACGCTGATCTGATCCAGCATTTCTAGTAGGACGTCTTTCTCGATTGCTTCTGCCAGTGAATCGTCTAGATGCGATCG
>JAYUYI010000743.1:0-2689 GCA_043752545.1 Thermoleptolyngbya sp. | reverse complement strand
CGAGCGACAGGCCGAAGTGCGTGCCGGGAGTCGTGCTATAGACCGCTGGCTTTAGGGTTTCTAGCAGCAAATAGGTCAGCACCCGCTCGGCCTTCGACTCGGCAAATAGCTGGGTCAACCGCTGATAATCGCGCGGATGCACGACTTCTTCTTCTTCTAGCTGGTACTCAATCTCCATATTGCTGACCAGCTTAATCAGCTCTTGCACGTCAGCTGGGTCGGGAGTGCGGTGCAGGCGGTAGATGGCGGGGAGCTGCAACGACTGGAGATGGGACGCCACCAGCTGGTTGGCCAGCAGCATCAGCTCGGTCACAATTGAGCGCGCTGGCAAAACAGCAGACACCACCATCGCCCCCAGTTCGCCTTCATCGTCGTACTGAAACTTGGTGGATAGGAACTTGCCCATCTCTGGGTTGTGTTCATCGGGGAAGATGCTCTCAGGCAGGTTGAGGTCGAAGGCACCGCGCTGCTGCCGCTGGTCACGAACCGCTTGGCTCATGGCAAACAGCTGATCGACCAGCTCAAACACGGGCGTTAGTTCCTTCAGGTCAGCCAGCGAGGGCAGCGGATAGCGGGAGGCTTCAGCGGCGGGCGGCTGATGGCGCTGGAGTACGGCCTGCGCCTGCTGATAGTCTAAGTGGTGGTCTACTTGAATGACGCTGGGCTGAATTTCGAAGGCTTGCACTTCTCCGTCGGTGCTGATCATGATCAAGACCGACAGGGTGAGGCGATCTTCTCCAGGCAGCAACGAGCAGCAGCGGTGCAGCTGTTCGGGCAGCATCGGCACCACGACTTCGCCCAAAAAGACGGAGGTGCCGCGCTTTTGAGCTTCGATGTCGAGGGGCGATCGCGGCGCTACATAATAAGCCGCATCGGCAATATGAATCCCTAAGCGCCAGGTGTCTTCATCCACTCGCTCTAGGCTGAGGGCATCGTCGATGGCGGGGCTTTGGGGATGGCTTGGCCCGTCAATCGTAATGGTGGCCAGATTGCGTAAATCTAGCCGCTTTTTCAGATCGGTTTTGCGCAGCTTTGTCGGTAATCCTTTGGCGGCCTCTAATACCACATCGGAGAAATTCGACGGCAGGTCGTGTTTGCAGCACACAATCACCACATCCGACGCCGATTGGGCATCGCTCCCCAAAATCCGAGCCACACGGCCAATCGGCGGATGTTGCCCCAGCGGATAGCGCAAGATTTCGGCATGAACTAACTGATCGACTGACTCTTCTAATGGTTCGCCGTCAGGGTTTAGCTCTAGTTCAAACAGCAGCCGATCATCGAGTGGAATAGCTTGGTAAATGCCCGTTTCTAGCTTCTTCACCCGCGCCAGCACCGACGAATTGGCTCGTTCCAAAATCAGCCGCACTTCCCCTTCTGGGCTGCGCCGCCGACTGCCTTCTTTGGTCACTTTGACGAGGACGCGATCGCCATTCCAGGCTGTATTCAGCTGGCTTTCACGCACATAGATATCTTCCGACCCTTCCACATCTTGAATGGCAAAACAAAAGCCTTTACTCGAACAGCGGAGCTTCCCTTCTACGACATCTTCTTCAAATACCCGCCGATACTTGCCGCGCTCTTTAACCAAAATGCTAATTTTTTCGAGAGCATCTAAGGCAATTTGCAAGCGACGGAGGCTTTGTTCATCTTCGCAATTGAGTTTTTTTTCTAGCGCCTTAGGAGCGACCAGTTTATCATCTGGGAAATTAGCTAACAGTGATGCGATTGTGAATTCCATGTAGCGATTGATCCTTGTTATGACTGGTTTCGCCCCTGCTCTGTGCCGCTAAATTCTGCGAACTCGTCTGAACCAATTCGTAGAGTTTGGAGCCTTCCAGCCAGCCTGACGGAGCTATAATAACCCCGTCGTATTACCTCAGCCGATCTCTACCCCAAAAACTCAGACAGTTGAATGAAGCAAACCATACATCTATCGGTTGGGCGAGTTCAGACATGAGGGCTTGAGCCAGGCTAACTAGAGAAAATCGCTCCGACCAACGCTCTACGCAGTCATTCAACGTGTCAGCCCTCAACTCGAACGTCGGCTATGTTCTAAACATGTGACCCAACCCTTCAAGCAATCTTTTATCAGGATTCAGCTACATCTATAGACCATGACCCAAAAGTCCAATTTCGAGGATGAGGGCATTACATCAAATTGCAGAACGACTTGGTTGAAGGTCAACGACAGTAACCGCAGGACGGGTTGATGAAGCCAAGATGCAAAAAAATCGACGACTTTTGCAAACCATTAAGCTTCACTGTGTCCACCGTAATTGTGCCCACTGTACTTATACTTTCCTATTGAGTGTAAAGTGTCAAATTTTGTGAGGATACCCAGAAAAATTTTCGACCCTACCGTTGCCCCGTCATTTATCTTTGCCCCGTCATTTATCTCTGCCCCGTCACAATATAAGCGACCCGCTTGCCGATGTTCGTCGCATGATCAGCCATCCGTTCTAGGTGACGAATCACCAGCACCAGCAGGATCGTCGGTTCAATTGAACCCTGGATATTGGTTTGGCGTGCCAGCAAGTTGTAGACCTCTTCGTAGTCAGAATCGACGGCATCGTCTTTCTGTTTCACATCTAGCCCCGATTCGGCATCTAAGTCAGAGAGGGCAACTAGGCTCATGGCTAGCATGGCTCGACAGCGGTCAGACATGATTTGAATGCGACCCATGCAG
>JAYUYI010000742.1:0-6781 GCA_043752545.1 Thermoleptolyngbya sp. | reverse complement strand
CTAACGTAGTCCACAGTTGGTCGATCTGGCTAGAGAGCGCCTGAGTATAGGGCACTAGCTCATCAGCCAGCCAGCCTGCTGCCACCACCTCCTGCTCTAATTGCTCAAAATAGGCATAGGAGTTGGGGTCAGTTGGATTCCAGGGATACGGGGTATCGGAATCGTTCAAAACCAGCTGTAACAACTCTAGCTCTGCCTGAGCCTGGAAGGGTGAAAAACAGGGACGTGTAGACTCGCTTGCCATTTAATTACTCCTGAATGCGCTGAGAGCAAACTCGATATCGATAGCTACAGTGGGGGGTGTGGCAGTTCCGCAATTGGCTGGAATTTATTCTGAGATTTTGTCAGATGCGGGAAGAAATGAGGCTGAACTTAACAGGTTGTAATGAAATACCGATATTTTCACCCTCCAATTCAGCCTGTTAGCCTAGAGCGGCGGCGATGTGATGTCATCTACCAGGAACTCTAGCTGATACGTGCCAAACTTGATGCGGCTTTTAGGTTTAAGCGGCACCTCTTCTTGGTGAACTTTACGCCACTGATTATTGGGTTCTAAGATCCAGGTGCCATATCGGGACAAATCCTTAAGAACATACCCCTGCTCTGTCAGCCCATCTTGCAATGAATCGCGATAGAAAATTTCGGCATGTCGGCGTGAAACTCCAGCCCCCTTTAGCACCAAGTCATTACCATCCATACAGCCCACGCGCATCATGCCCCCATAGATTGGCCAGGATTGGGTATGGGTTTCTACCGAGCGCAAACAGGCCGTCGGAATTCTAGAACCTACCCAGTTAGATGGATTATCTGGAATTTCGGTGACGCCTTCTGTAAGCGGCTTGACTAATTCGCCATCAAATTCTGGGTGCATGTAGAGCACCGGCAGCGTCCAAGCAATTTGGTTGAATTTGTACAGTGTTAGCAAGTGTTGGCGGGCGATCGCCACCGCTTCGTCAATCGGCGATCGCTCCGCTAAGGCGCGAGCAAATCGTTGAATAAAGCTGTGAGCCTCATGTTCGGCGATCGTATCGCGCATTCCCAACACGGCTGGAACGCCATGATGAATCAAAACCTCGGCCAAGCTGCTACGAGGAATGGTTTGCTGTCCTTGCTGATCGGGTTGGGCACCCCAACAGGCGTTGAACACCGCCAGTTTGACCCGACAACGGGTCAATACTTGAGCCAGTTCTGTGCCATTGATGGTGGCATCAGGACGCAGAAACAATAGCCCCCCATCAGGCCCAGGCATGCCATGCCCCGAATAAAAAAGAACATTGTAGGGTTGCGTTTCTAAATGTGCCGTCAGATCTGCTGGCGTGGGCTGCATCAGCGTTGTCACCTCACAGGGCACTGGTGCAACAAAGCTATTCAGCGGGTCAGTTTGAGCCGAGCTTTCTAAAATTCGAGTCAGCGCCTCTTCTTCTTGGCGCAGCTGCAGCGCAAACTCACCCGACGAACGACTGCCTTTACGTTCGTCATCTTGCCCTTGCACCAATAAAATCTTCAGGGCATATTCTTCGCGCAACGGCGGCAGTGGATCTACCTCATTGGTAGTCCGGCTAAATAAAAGCTGCTGACCCAGAGAAATTGCTTGGCGTCCTGGTTGCGATTGCATGGTCTCCCACGGCAACATAATCAGGCCAGGATCGCGAACTTCTAGCCGCAGCCGCAGCGGCCTACCTTGGCCTTGGGCAATACCTTGACTCTGCGCCAAACTGTTTTGAATTGGCCCTTCAAATAGCCACTGCCACAAACTGACCCCAAGATGCTGCATCAGACGACCCGCATAGCCTGAGGGCGCGTTGTCGTCGGTGCTAAGAGGTGGCAAAAAGACAGAGGGAATCCGGGGAACTTGGGGCAAATTGCGCAGAGAAAACATGGTTTGCCAAGCTTGCCAGGTTTCAGTCAGCGTTCCAGTCCAGGTACAGTCATGGTGAACATACCCCGCTTGAAATGGGGACTCTAGCACCCAAATCGCGTAGTGGTTTAAGTTAGCGGCTGTTAGGCGGTCGATCGCCAATCTCAGACAAGGGGTATCAGACGAAGGCATGAAGAGCTGTCAATACTGTACCGGAAGACGTAGTGTTTAACAGTCTATCTGGTATTCAACGCTAGAACTACCCCGACCAGTTTGTACAGCGGTTCTCATGCTTAAAATCTGGCTCCGCTCCACCTACCCCAGCGGCGGCAAACTAGGCGGGGGTACAGCCGAAGGAGAAACTGGTACTGTTGGGGTAGAACTAGGCACAGCCAGAGGAGAAATTGGCACAGTCGGGGTGGACGTCCCACAAGTTCCCCGCTGTTCTGGGGTCAACGGTGGGTTAGCCAGCGCCAACGGCTCTACGTCTTTTTGCTTAATCCATCCCTCGGTACCTGATGCAACAACAGCAGCATCGACAGTTGAGCCACTTGCCGAGCAGAACCGTAGCTTCAACCAGCGATCGGGAGTAGCCGTATTTTCTGCCACAATTTGCCACACACTGCCAGCGAGAATAGCTGGATTTGAACTGGGAGTAATCGGAACTGGAGCGGCGGAAACTGGAGCCGCTGGAGCTGCAGACGAATCGGGTGCGGGTAACAGGGTCAAACTAGGAGTGGCAGCGGGGGTGCGACCAATTTGAATGAGGGAATCCAGCGGCAATGGCAATGCAGTCGGCGGAATGGCGGTGCCATTAGTCGGCACCGGCAGAGGGCTAGGAGATGGAATCACTCCCAACATAGGATTTACCCAATTGCGAACCGCTGCAGACAGGACGTAAGCCAGACCGACTCCAAAACCCAGGAGCAACACGAAGCTGGCAAGCAGGGGCAGCAGCCGTGTTCCAGAGGTTGACGGCTGCGCCTTGGGAGTAACCAGTGTGGTTTTGAGCGTGGAAGAGACAGGAGCAGCGGCAGGTTGGGGCGAACCACGCCGGGGCGAAATAGGCTGGGGCGAAACGGGCTGGGGTGAAACGGGCTGCGCTAGAAGGGTGGCCGGGAACACGGCAGCATCATGATCAGAAGGTCTATGCTGCACCTCAGACGGGTTTTGCAGCCGACAGTGGATTAACCCAATGGTGATGTTATCATGCCCGTTTTGGGTATTAGCTAAATCAATTAGCCCTTGCCGCGTAGTTTCCAGTTTGGTCCTGCCCTCTAGAGCCGGAAGAATAGTGCTATCCCAATATTGTTCGACCCGATCGTTGTCGCTTAAGCCATCTGAACACAGTAGAAAAATGCTGTCGTCATCTAAGATAAAGCGCTGGACAGTAGGGTGAAGAAACGACGAGGTACTCATCCCCAGTGCCTGCACCAACGAACCCGAACTGGGATGCTGCAACGCCTCGCGGTAAAAGCTATAGCCCATCCGCACTTCACGCGATGCCACATCATCGTCTAGCGTCACTTGATGGCACCCCCAGCGCGTAATCCAATAGGCTCGACTGTCGCCCACATGCGCAATATAAAGCTCATGCTGGCGCACTAGCCCAATTACCAATGTCGTTCCCATCCGCTGGCGATCTTGGCGCTGCTCATCGTCGTTGCGCTGGCTAATTAGATCATTGGCAACACAGGCGGCCGCTTCTAACTGTTGGGTCAAGGCGGCTGCACTCAGAGTCGCTAACGGCTGAGACTGAAGGTGCTGATAGACGGCGGCGATCGCCAAATTAGACGCCACATCACCGCCCTGATGTCCACCAATGCCATCACACACAATCACTAACGGGCTGGTAGCCGCCGCAGTTCCCCCCAACACCAGCGTCTGCACTGTACCGCTGGCAGGATAACACGCGTCTTCATTGCGACGGCGGCTGGGTCCTTGATCTGTTTGAGTTGACAACGTAATGTGACGAGTTTGTGCCCGATCCACCGTTGCCAACCCGCTATCTAGCTGAGCAACTAACTGATCTGCATCGTGCAGCGTTCCCCCAATTAACTGCTGGCAAATCGCTTCTAAGACCGGGGCGGCTGTAGGATGAGCCGCTGGCACCCAACGCTGCCACAATTTACCCAAATCTGCCAGCGTCGGACTCGCACCCGTCAAATCTGGATGCAGCTCTAATAGCCGCACTAGCCCCCCCTCCACCCGGATCAAATCAGGGATTAATAGGGTAGAAGCCACCTGTTCAGTACTGAGAGGTTGCCACAACTGAGCGATTTGCCACAGCCAGTTGAGTTGCCGCAACGCCGATGAATCGGGCCAGATCGTAGAGAGCAGCGGCAAGAGGTGGGGATCAAGCTGTGGGCGCGCTGCATCTAACGTTGCGGGTGCTGTCGAGTGACCACCCACTGTTAAACCAACAGCATCCGTTGGCAGATAAATGGCCGCCTGCTCTAATAGCACTAGCCGATTAGCGGGATCATTGGGGTCGTTCAGCACCCAATCATAGACTTGGGGGACATGGATTTGATAGGGGGAGAGCCGCAAATACGGCATTAAGAATTCAGGGATATCATCCATTTCAAAGCTGGGATACAGTCCCGGCTTTGTATCGAGCAAAATTCGAGAACCTTTGTAGAGATAGCGGTTCGTGATCAAGTCGCCCGGGAGGTAGGTATCAATGCCGTCACTAATCGTCCACAAATAGCGCTTAGGCAGAGGCGTGCGGCACTTCTGGCAAAACTTGTTGGTTTCCGGATTCGGAGTTTGACAGGTGTAGTTGGGGCAGTACAGCATTAGCCTGACGCGTTGCCTGAAACCGGAGAATTACAGATCGGCTCTATCAGAATAGCTTAGCCCTTGCCGAATAGCACATTAGCGATCAGAAGTAGCCAAAAAAGTAGTGCTTCAACCTGGATGACGGTTTTCAGATGAATGAAGTCCATCCCAGGTTCTAGAGGCATGGGGCTTAAGCCCCTTGCCTCTACTGCACTACTCTAACAGGCCATGCTGCTAACCAAACTGGCGGCTAGATTGCACCTCAGCTTCCAAGTTAAACAGCACTGACAGGGTGTCCATGGCTCGACGACGCGCTTCAATATCCTGCTGCGCCCGCAGTTGCACCATGGGGTCATGCAAAATTTTGCTGACAATGCCTTTGCTGAGGGCTTCAATAATCCCCTGGTGCTTGTCGGCAAATTCAGGCCCTAGCCGCGACAGCGCTTTCTCTAGTTCCTGAGTCCGAATGGTTTCCATCTTATCTTGCAGGCTTTTGATCGTGGAAACGGTTTCTAGCGATCGACACCAAGCCTGGAATGCGTCCACCTCTTGCTCCAGCAGCGTCTCTGCTTCCAGTGCCATCTGGCGACGGCTCTCTTGATTTTGAGCCACTACCGCCTTCAAGTCATCCACATTGAATACATGGACATGGGGTAAATCGTTGACATCCGCATCTACGTTACGAGGAACCGCAATGTCAATCAACATTAAGGGCTGAGCCGGTGCCAAAATTGGCTCTAGCTTAGCTCGGTTCAACAGTGGCTCTGTCGCAGCCGTACTGGTGAACACTAGGTCAGACTCAGCCAAGACGCCGTCCATTTGATCTAACGTGTAGAGGTGCAAGTTGGCATCGGGAAACTGCTTGGCCAACTCCTGCGCCCCGGACATCGATCGATTGACGATGGCAATTCGGTGCGCCCCTTTAGATAGAAGATGCTGCACCAGCAGCCGCGCCATTTTGCCTGCGCCTAAAATTGCCACGCGATAGGCCGCCAAATTTTGTACTTTAATTTGGGCTAGCTCAACAGCCGCCGAACTAATCGATACCGCCCCGGTGCCAATACTGGTTTCTGATCGAACGCGCTTGCCGGCCTCAATCGATTTTTTAAACAAACTATTTAAAATTCGCCCGACGCCGTTGCATTGCTGCCCCAGTTTGTGGGTGTGTTTGACTTGTGACAAAATTTGCCCCTCGCCCAACACCAAACTATCTAAGCCCGCCGAAACTCGCATCAAATGAGTCACGGCATCCTCATGCAGCAACACAAATAAGTGTTGACGCAGGTGGTGCAGCGGCAATTTGCCATACTCCGACAAAAACTGGCTAGCTTCGCGAATGCCACCGTCGGTTTCGCTGGTCACGATATAGATTTCTAGTCGATTGCAGGTACTTAAAATTGCAGCCTCTTCTATATGGGGATACCCACATAGGTGAGCGATCGCCGCTTCCGTTTGCGGAGTCGGGATGCTCAATTTTTCTCGCACATCGACAGGGGCTGTCTTATGGCTCAGACCCACAACAGCAATGTTCATAATCCTCCCAACGGTTTCTCATCTTGCGGGGCTGACAGACTAATTTTTCTGAATAATAGTGCGGATGCATCAAGCTAGCGCGGATGCGTTAAGGGCGATTGCCACCCTTGTTTAGATCGACACTAACAGCCCAAAACATTACCACTGAGCAATCCCACCAGGATTGCAATAGAACGAGTCTACCAACTCAAGGTAACAGCATCGACGCCTCCAGCCAAAGCACTCAACCACCGGATATGAACATTCCTAAACATTCTTCTACAATCCGTAAAGCAGCAGATGCTTCCCAGTACCGTCCCAGCCTTCTCTCTACCCGTTTAACGAGCTACACCCGCCAGATTTGGTACCCCTTCAGATCAGCAGCCGAAGAACCCCTGCTCACGTTTCTTAAGAATTGCCTGGTTTTGCTTTACAAAACTCAACTAAAAGCTTATATTTAGTTCAGAACTGAGCCTAAAAAGTTCAGTTATACATTTTCCCTCTGTAGTTCTCTACGCATTCATTAAAAAACATGACCACAACAATCCGTAGCACCGAGCGTGCAAACGTGTGGGAACAGTTCTGCGAGTGGGTCACCTCCACCAACAACCGCCTGTATATCGGCTGGTT
>JAYUYI010000741.1:0-2704 GCA_043752545.1 Thermoleptolyngbya sp. | reverse complement strand
GCAAGATCTAACCACCCAAATTGCCGCCATGCGCGAAGAGTTGGAGCGGCTGCGCCAACCAGATTCATAGGCTGGCGTAGTAGGGGCTGCTGACTCTAGAAATAAGATTCTGCTCAGGGAAGGTGCGCGAGTGCAACGCCTGGGCAGATTTTTCGTGGCGTTGCAGTAGAGGCGGCTGAACCTCACTACTCAGTCTGCCCACCCTGCGGGAAGCAAGCTACACCCTAAATCCCTCTCCCAAGTAGGGAGAGGGATTTTGAACTGGTTCGGTTCCCCTGCTCCCAAGTAGGGAGCAGGGGCTAGGGGATGAGGGCTGTTTATAGCCTGAGTAGTTACCCTGTAAAATATCCCTTACAGCTCTGTTGGATACTCATGTTTAACCCATCGTCTCCCCCAAAATCAGTGCCGTGGTTGGGCATCGGTATGGGAGCCATTTTCTTGGTTTCGCTTGGCCTCCGGTTTTGGCAGCTGAGCCAGTTTAATTCGCTGGTGTTTGATGAGGTGTATTACGCCAAGTTTGCATCGGCGTTTTTGCAAGGGAAGCAAGATTTTGGCGGGCATCCGCCGCTCAGCACCTATTTAATTGCGGGGGGCATGTGGCTGGCTGAACGCTGGCGCTGGGGGGATCAGACGCTGCGCAATTCGCTCACAGGTCTAGATCTCTCTACATTTAGCTACCGCTGGCTAAATGCATGCACGGGGGCATTGATCCCGCTGGTGGTGGGGGCGATCGCCTTCCAGCTCACTCAGCGGCGCGGCTATGCGCTGATTGCGGCGCTGTTTGCGGCGGTAGACGGCATCTTTTTGGTGGAATCTCGCTACGCCTTAAACAACATTTATTTGGTACTGCTGGGGCTGCTCGGGCACTGGCTACTGCTTTTGGCGCTGGCGCGGTTGGGGATACAGCGCCCCGGCAAACGCCCCACTGTCCCAATTCTATACCTGCTGCTGTCGGGAGTGGCCTTTGGTGGGGCGATCGCCATCAAATGGAATGGGGTAGCGTTTCTAGCCGCTGCCTATGGCATCTGGATCGCTGCCTGGGCAATTCGGTGGGCCACCGCTGCGATCCCCAGTGAGCCTTTGGCGGGCACATCTAGCCCGCTGGCCAATCTCACTCGGATTCAGCTCCTTCCAGGAGCGCTCAGTTTTGCCGTAGTCCCGTTTCTGGTCTATGTTCTTAGCTGGTTGCCCTACATGCAGCTTGATCCCAGCACTAGTTTCTGGGGTTGGCAAGCAAAAATTACCGATTACCACAGCCGGGTGGGGGGAATGGACGTCCACCCCTATTGTTCACCTTGGTATAGCTGGTTTCTGATGGTGCGCCCAGTTGCCTATTTTTATAAAACCGCTAAAGATTTGGGCGAGGTGGTGCCGGGGAGCGATCCGAGCCAGGTAATTTACGATGTTCATGCTATGGGCAATCCGTTTTTGTGGTGGTTTTCCACACTGGCCATGGTGCTGCTGCTGATTGGGCTAGGTGGGCAAGCGCGGCAGTGGTTGCAGCGAGTGGCTAAAGCCCAGGTAGAGGAGGGCTTTAGCCCCATTGCAATTCGACCATCGCTAGCCGGGTTCCAATCCAACCCGCTGTATAGCTGGACAGCGCTTTACCTCAGCATCAGCTGGGTTGCCAACTGGATTTTGTGGGTGCGGGTGACGCGCTGCACATTTTTGTATCACTATATGGGTGCATCCATCTTTTCGCTGCTAGGGCTGGCTTTAATCATCCATAGCTGGCTGCAACGCCCCCAACGCTGGCAGCGTCGCATTGGGATCGCTGCGATCGCCATCATCATAGCCGCATTTTTATTCTGGCTACCGCTTTACCTGGGCTTACCCATTTCACCGGAAGCACTTCAGCTCCGCCGCTGGTTTCCGTCGTGGATTTGAGCGATCGCTAGTGCTTCCATCTGCCGTGGTCTAGCAGCCACTGGGTCTTGCGAGCAGGGCGTTGCAGTGGCCGCCCATTACATAGCAGCAGCCAGGTATTGTCGTGGACAATGCCATCACTGGTCAGATGGTGATGCGTTTGAAAATTGATCACAGCGGCTTGGGTGGCAAGATCAAATAACCCGCTGCGCTGCACGGTGTAGCCACATACTTGGAGCAAACCTTGTAGCTCCAAAACATCTGCTCCCCGGTGGCCTAACCGTAGAGGTCGGGTACCGGGCTTGAGGGTTGCCATTAGCTGATCCCAGGTTTTAATTCCCACAATGCCATCAATTCTAATGCCGTGCTGACGCTGAAATGCCCGTACAGCCGCTTCGGTAGTCCAGTCAAATTCGCCGTTGATGGGCAGCTTGTAGCCATGGGCAAGCAGCACTGCTTGCAGTTCAGCGATCGCCTCCCCCGAGTCCCATGGCAGGAGGTCGTGGGTGAGACGCAGAGCCATATCTGAGGCGTTGGGCGCAAGTTCTGCATCTGCATCCATTTAAGCTACCTTCTGCTGGTAAACGTTCCGACTGGGATATTTTTATCATACGGCAATCGCTACAGTGGTTAGGGTCGCGATGCTTGGGGTGTAAACAACACCTTCACAACTCATTCATAACTATGTTCTGAGGCTAATTTCTCCATTAGGTATTCTTGGTGCTGCTAAATTGTGGGATGAACCAAGGACGCGAGCGAGACGCTCGCACTACCCAATCCTACAATTCTCCAGGAGTGTGAGCGTCTCGCTCACGTTCAGGACGGCACAAATCCTCCC
>JAYUYI010000740.1:0-2705 GCA_043752545.1 Thermoleptolyngbya sp. | reverse complement strand
AGGCGGCAATTTGGTCGGGCTGAAGCGGCTGCATGATGAAAATTTTGGCATTCGCAGGCGGTTTCCAGGTTTGCCCCAATGGCTGCGTCGTCATCAGGATATTGCCCTTAAAATAGCGCTCGACAAACTGCGTAATCTTGGCGCGAGTGTCGGCACTGGCTTCATTCAGGCCGTCAATGCAGATGTCGATCGCCCCGCTGTAGATTAGGCTTTCTAAAAACCGGGAATCCTTGATTTCCTCACCGTGCAGCTTCTCTTTAATTGCTTCGATCACACCCGCGTCGCATTTTGTTGCCGGTAGATACACTGCAATCCGTCTAGATCCCTTACTTGCGGCGGCAGGCGCGAGTAGATGCCGCAAAAACATCGACTTACCTAAGCCTGATTTGCCTTCTAAAATGACTTGCCCCTTGATTTGGGGAATGGCTTGGGCGATCGCCAGTCGCTCTCCCGGTTCAGACGACGCCTGGTTTTCGCGTTCAACTTGAGCATCGGGGAAATAGGCTTCAGGGTTGAAATCTTGTAACCGCGCATCCATCAACAGCGATGTTTGGAATGGCTCAAACAGGCGATGGCGCAAAAACGGAATCCAGGTGAGACAAAAGCTGACATAGCCCAACCCAAAGATTTTTCGCACCCAGGGATTCCAAAAGAAGATCGCCTGAATTTGGGGAGATTTGGGATAGGCAAAAATCAGCAGTAGCCAGAATGCTATGTGAGCTAAACCAATATTTTTTCCGCTAATTAGCCAATCAGCCATCTGTTTATTAAACAGAATTGTTTGTTTATTTTTTAGTTCCTGGATGGCATCCGCTACAGATTGTTGAGCTTGCCTAATATCTGGTTCAATAGTTGGTTCAATATCTGACTTAGGCTCGCCCAATGTGGCCTGAATTTTGGTGAGAGTTGGCAAAACCGTTTCAATTTCTTGATTAGTATGTGCCTGATTTTGTAAGAACTTGGCAATTTTTGCTAAAGCCAAAGCAGAATTAATTTGAATTGTACTGTCCTGCTGGTTAAATGTAGTGCTCAAGGTGGCGATCGCACCTTCACTGGTCTCTTGCATTGCTCCCAATGCATAAATACTTTCAGACAGAACAGAGATATTCTGATTTTGATCTTGAATAACTTTGATCACCGTAGATGAAGCAAACGGCTGAACACTGCTGCGATCTTGCTCGGCAATTTCTCCTAGCGAACGCGCTGCAAAGCTACGAATGGCATCTTCGTTAACGCTATCAAGTACCTTCAAAAGCTCCAAAACAACTGCTTTGTCGGTTGCTCTATTCTGTCCTAGGGCATAAGCAGCACCCGCTCGAACTTCAGGACTAGAATCTTGTTTGAGTAAGGCTAACACCGCTGAGATAGTGCCCTGATCTTTTGGAGCAATATTACCTAACGCATAAACAGCAGCAGTCCGAACCTCTACCGAATTAGACCGATCTTGTAAGACTTGAACCAAAGGATTTACGGCGGGTTGAGCGTCTGAGCCAATCCAACCGAGAGTGTCAGCAGCTTTGCGACGAGCCTGCTGATTGCTGCTTTTAAGCGCTGCGATTAGGTTTGGGACTGCTGATGAACCACATTCAACTAAAGATTCAACTTGTGTTTGGCTTAAACCTTTCAGTTGATTCACATACTGATCAACAGTTGCAGAACTACAAGTGCTGGCAAAACTGGGTCTGCTGACCAAAACAGGCCATGAGAGATTGACAATGAACAGAAGGGCTACCTTCCGAAGTTTTAGTTGATTAGATTTGACCACCAGTTTATTAAGCCATCATTAGCTAACATTTCACTCGGCAATTCTCGCTGTATCGGTCAGGCCCTTTCTTACAACTGCAACTTCTGACCCCAAAGCTTTCCGGTATTGGATCGCTGAAATGCGCACCAGCCAGGATTGCAGTTCCATATACCAAAATATGAAGTGATCGGTCTAATAGTAATTCTGCATCGACCCAACGAAGAACCTCTTCTCTAAATCGTTGCATTAGTCTTTCAATCGTAGGAGCCAACGTGATAGAAACTTCCGATTGAGGCTGTGTTGACGTTTCACTTTGGGCAACCCGTCCAGATTCGAGCAAGTGTTCAGCATCTCTAATACTCCACACTTCATAGCCCACCTGCACCGTGACTAACTCTTGCTGAGGGTTTGAGTTAGTCAGTTCTTGGCTAAGCACACAGTCTGCAATGGCTAGAAAGCGATTGAGCAGTTCATCCAATACGAGTTTGCCTGCTGGAGCAGGTGGCACATTTAAAAACTCTTGGAGAGCAGGCTGTTGAGCGAAAGGTAGATCCAGCGTTACAGAACCAAACTCGCAGGTAAACGCTGACACGTTAGCCGATTCATTGGTCTCGCTCATAAGTTTGTTCTACCCTGATAGTTGCGATCGCGGCACCTTGCGTTTAATCTACGCCATTAGGAGTTATATCAGAGATGCCGTAGGAAAACCTACTCGATGTGTGTGAAATCGAGCAGGTCTTGCGTTGTGCTGCGCTTTTCTGGAATGCCGAAGGCTCTACGAATCCTACGAAAAACCTGGAACTGATTGAAGCTATAGCCTTAGTCGGCGCTAGCGGCGCACAACTAGACGAGCAGATTCCCTCTCTACTTTTAGTTATCCTTATTTTGTCAGCCCATGTTCTAGGGCATAGCGCACCAATTCTGTGCGGCTGTTGGTGCCAGTTTTGCTAAATAGGCGGCT
>JAYUYI010000739.1:0-6841 GCA_043752545.1 Thermoleptolyngbya sp. | reverse complement strand
AGCGGGGGTAATTGTCACCAATGCGCATGTGGTCGAAAATTTGCGTCGCGGTGAAACCTCGGAGGTGGTGCTGCCAGACAATAGTGTGCGGTCAGCCCGTGTAGTGGGCTTTGACCCCAATGGCAGTGATTTGGCAGTCCTGTCACTTCAGCGGCCTGGGGCAGGAGTGCGATCGCTCGCTCTAGCGGATGCTAGTTCTGTGCAAGTGGGAGAGCCTGCCTATGCCGTGGGGACTCCGTTTGGGCAAGAGCGGTTCAGAAACGCATTCACCAGCGGCGTTGTCAGTGGGCTGAATCCGGGCGAAGTGTTGACCGATGCTCAAATTAATCCCGGTAATTCTGGTGGGCCGTTGTTGAACAGTCGGGGCGAGGTGATTGGGGTAACGTCGCTTTCCTTTAGCCGAGGTAATAATCGCGGTTTGAGTAGTGCGATCAATACAGATTTTGTCCGGCAAATGCTAGCCAATGCTGAAACGGGAACGCTGGCCGAAACCGCGCCGCTGTCGCGGGTGACCAATCCAACGGCTCTAGAGTTTAGCCAGACTAGTTTGAGCCGGGTGGCTCAAGCTACGAGTACGATTGATCGGGGCGATCGCCTTGCCGAAAATGGCAGACGAGTTGAGACTTTTGCCTTTAACTTGGCAGCGGCCTCTAACGTGTCGATTCAAATGCACAGCGATGTGATGAATCCTTTCTTGACGCTGAATCGGGATGTTTCTACCTACCGTGACCAAACCGCTCTGCAACCGATAGCCGCTAACGAGGACATTGCGGCAACCAACAGAAACGCCGCGATCAATCGGTCTCTACCGGCGGGGCAGTATGTTGTCGTGGCAGGCAACTATGGCCCTGGTGACTTTGGAGCCTATCGGCTAAATGTCCGAACGGCACCTCAAGGGTCTAGTGCATCTGGTCTGCCAAATCGGGGCGCATCAGAGGCGGTTCAGTCTGCTTAGATTTCGCTGGATTAGAAGGTTGATGATTCGAGCGCTTAGTGCTCGAATCATCAACCTTTAAACGAATAAACAAATTAGCGGTGTTACCATGGGCTGCCAATGAGGGTAAAGGCTGACCAGTAATAGGGATGACGCAGGCTGGTGGTGGTTAAATCCATGAGGTTGGTAGGCAGCAAGGTTTCTTCGCCTCGGCTGGTCAGTTTACCGCCCCGGAGCTGTACCTCGCCTTGCAGCATCGATAGCTGAGCGCGGCGCAGGGCTTCTGCCTTGATGGGGGCGGTACGCAGCTGATGGTAAAACTCGGCCATCAGTGCCAATGTGCCCGCATCGCTAACATACCAAAGGCTGGCTAGGGCGCTTTTTACACCCGCTTGTAGCGCTAGTCCAGCGAACCCTAGTTCGGCATTTTTATCCCCTAGGGCAGTCCGGCAGGCGCTCAATACGAACAGTTCGACGGGCGGGTTATTTAGCCCTAACTGGCGCAGTTGGTCAAGTTGCAGCTGCTCGTCCCAAAACTGAATGTACGAATTGCTGGGTTTTCCGGGTAGAAATTCGCCGTGTGTGGCTAAATGCACGATGCCGTAGGCGGTTTGTTGGCGTTGGGTGCGGAGGTTGGCGAGGGTAAAGTCTTGATTAATAAAGTATTCGCCGTTGCGAGTCCAGGTTTGGGCAATGTTTTGCAGCTCTAGCGGAACAGCGGGCAGAGGAGCCTGGTTGGTAAACTGAGTGGCTCCCATGGCCAGTGCCTGCGCGCTACGAATGTCTTGGTATCGGGTGTCTACCAAGCTCAAACTTGGCATCAGTCCGACGCTGTAACGTTCGATTAAAAAGTTGCGCCCGTCATGCAGGGCAGCAATGGGGAGCGATCGCAGCCCGCTGTCCATGATAAATGCCAGGTTGCTGATGGTTTGAGCCTCTAACTCTGGTTCTAGAGGGGCAATCAGCCAGTTGTACAGCTGTTGCGATGCCGCCAAATAGCTAGTGGTATTAATCCGGGCAGGGTTTGTCACTTCTTCGCGCAGTTGCGTTGCAGCGGCCATGACCCGCGATCGCGTGGCTCCTACAATCCGGCGGCGAATAGGTTGGCCTTGGCTAGATACCAACGTCAGTTCTAGCTGGTCGCTATCTTGTGGCGTTGGGCGAGTATTACGGGGTACAGTGCTGGGCACAAAGCCGACATAGAGGAGCGCGGGGGCAATCCCCGTGGTGGACTCAACGGTGCTCAAGCTTTGTTGAGCATCTATTAAGGTCTCAACCGGATTGAATTCATCGGCCTCAAGATTGAAATAGTTGAGGTAGTCAGCGGTGTAACCTGCTTCTAAACGGCTGTAGCTGTCCGAATCAAAGTCGTCAGAGGTATCAATGCCTATCGGGATGTCTATCGAGATGTCGGCGGTGGGATCAAGATCTGAGTGATGCCCAGGATCTAGCTCATCGTCCACCGTTAAGTTGTCTTGAATCAAGTTGTCTTGAATCAATGATGATGTTGTGTTTCCAGTCAGCAAGGCAATATTGCCCTGAATGAAGCTAAATCGGTAAGACTGTGGCGGCGAAATGGTCGATGAGGCAGTGGTCAAGGTCGCCGCCGTGCCATTTTCGCTAGCATTGCCCACCCGAAAGGGAACACCCCGTGCCGCCCCGGCATGGGTAATGGTAATGGCTCCCCCCCGGCCTGCGGCGGTCGAAATGCTAGCAGGGATGCCGTTTTGGTCGGTAAACTGGCCAGTAGCGCGGAAAAAGCGGCGGGTTGTAATAGCAACCGTACCGCCTTGGCCGCTAGCGCTGCCTTGCGCGTTGATCAACGAGACGTCTACGTTACCGGTCGGCTCTAAGGTCACATCGCCGCCATTGCCGGCGCTGCTGCTGGAATTAATCTGCTCAGCGGTAATTCGGTCTTGGGCGGCAACCGTAATCCTGCCGCCCTCGGTATTTCCCCGACTGAGCAGCCGTTGAGTGGTGACTGAGCCGTTGGCGCTGCGTAGAGCAATGGTGCCGCCTTGGCCGCTGCTGGCGGTCGAAACCACATTGGCTGTGGTCACATTGCCGTTGGCTGTGAGGGCGATCGCCCCACCCCGTCGGTCGGCGGCAGCGCTGAGCCTACCCGTAGCAATGTCTCCTTCACTCACAAGGGTAATCCGGCCTGCCCTGTTCCTTGAGTTGGCCTCAGGGTCAGGATTTCCATCGGTTGTTACAGATCCGCTCAGGATATTGGTGGCGGCATTAATGCTAACGTTGCCCCCACGACCGCCACTGCTGCTGCTATTCAGGGCACCTGCTGAGGTATCGATCGCACCATTGGTGCTGTTGAGGATAATATTGCCCCCCGTGCCACTGCCGACGACGGCGGTATTCAGAGTTTGGGTGATGATATCTTCTAACGCAAACACTGTAATTTCACCGCCATCTCCATCCGTGCTGCCAGCTTGGATGTCTTGAATCTGCACCGCGCCCTCCTGACTGACAACGGTGACGCTGCCGCCCTGCCCCCCAATCCCAGCGATCGCCGCTAAATTACCGAGGCTAACCGCTTGCTGGGCACTGATAGAAATGCTGCCAGCATTGATCGAGCTGGCGGAGAAGTTGCTGCCACCATTGGTGGTCACGCTGCCCGCTAGACGAAGGTCGCCCAGTTGACTGTTGAGAGAAACATTGCCGCCACTGCCGCCGCTGCTGCTGCTAGTTAGAATGTCGCCTTGAATGTCGATAGTGTCTTGGGCGAGCACGATAATGTTGCCACCCGTTCCAGAGCCATCAACGGCTCCATCTGTAGCGGTAGCGTCTAGTGACCCTCCTACCGTGAAACTACCGCGCGAGTCAATCACAATCGAGCTGGCGTTCCCAGCCGTCGTGGGGGTGGTGACAATGCCTGTGCCAACCGCAATATTGCCGCTGGCAGCGGTTGAACTGGGATTATATTGGGTGGAAAGGTAAACCAAGCCGTCGGGTGCCAACACCTGAATACGGCCAATCGAAATATCGGCATTGCTGGCAGGCGTTGTAGTGCTGGCCAAGTCTGTCGGTAACGGGGTACCAGCTGGCGTGAGGGATGTGTCGATCGCCTCGGCGGACACACCAGCTCGGACATCTAGCGTCGGCTGAGCGCTGCCATTGACGGCAACAGAGGTGCCATCGGACAGCAGAATCGCTTCGTTAATAGAATTAGCGGGGTCTGCTCCAGTAATCGTGATCCCGTCTGATACGGTCACGCTGCCGCCTGCAATGATATGCAAGGAGGCTCCGGTATAGCTACTGAAACTGACATCGCCAGTAGCACGAATGATTGGATCGTAGGGGCTAAACAAATTGCCCGGTGAGCCATCGAGCTGTTCAATTTGAAAATCGCCGCCAGCGGTATAGCGAGCGTCGCCGCTGACCGTTTGGGGTGCCCGCAGCACCAGGTCTGCTCCGCTAAAGAAGCCGCTATTGGGATGGCTGAGGGCAAAAATATCGACGGCTTGGTTGCCCTGCAAGATCAAATCGCCGCCAGCGATCGCCTCAAACGGCTGCTGGCGGCTATCGCGCACTCGCACCGTATCGGCGGCGGTCAAGGTCAAATCGCCCGCTGTTTCGATCCGGCTTTCGGCCAGCGTTAGGGTACCAGCTGCTGTCAGCGTTCCGTTCCCCGCTGCGATCGCCGGAGGTTGATCGAGTCCGCTTGTCTGTCCGGTGACGACGACATCACCCGGCTCAATCCCAATGCCCGATCCGCTCAGCGCGACGCTGCCATCTTGGTTGACGGTGACCCCCGTGGCGCTGGTGACACTCCCTCCGGTCAATAGAGCGGGGAGGGCGATCGGCTCAAATGCAATTGGGTTGAGGCGGCTAAGAGCGCTGTCTGCCTCTGGTTCGATCTCCAAACTCAACGCTTGCCCAGCCAAACTCAGCCGCACCAAACTCGATCCGGGCACTGACGCGATGGTCAAATTGCCTTGAGGAGCCGCGAGGTGTCCGGTGTTGACGACGGTGCCTGCCAACAGCGTCAGGTTATGGCCCGCTGCGACTTGTAAATTGCCCAAGTTGGCGATCGCACCGGGCTGGCTCATGGTAAAGGCAAACGCGTTGGGATCGCCGACCAGCGCAGCATAGTCGTTGGTACCGACCGCGCTGAACCAGCCCTGATTAAACCCAATGCCGTTGGCGGTCGTTGCCGTAAACGAAGCGGGCAAATCTAGCTGGGCATGGCTACCAAAAATCACCCCGGCGGGATTCAGCAAAAACAGGTTGGAATTGCCGCCGACAACCTGCAACAGCCCATCAATCACAGACGCATCGCCCCCGACCACGCGAGTTAAAATATTGCGGATTTGGGGGTTCGACTGGAAGGTAGCAATCTGCTGGCGGGTTAGCCCAAACCGCTCAAAGCTATGGAACAAATTGGTGCGATCGCGCGATAGCCGTCCGCCGTCAATCAGATGGCGATCGCCCCGTACCTGCACGCGAGTTCCGGTTCCATCGGTAGCAGGGACAACGGTTTGGGCAGATCCTACACTTGGCAGCAGCAGGCTCAACGCTATCGTTAACCAGCCCAACAGTCGAATTGTCGCAAGGTTCATACTTTTCCCTGATTGCTCATCCAACTCTAAACCAATCCGGCTCAAACAGCCTCTTCGCTATCCACCTGCTTGATTGTAAGCTGCCGTTCCATTTGGCGAATTTTTTCAAACAAATCAGTATCTGCTTCGGTAAATGCACAAATATCTAGGTAGTAAACAGTGGTAATTCCACCAGCAAACCGATTAGAAAAAAGATAAGCATTTAAGTCGAGAAACTTGTCATAGTCTTGGTTAGAAAGGCTGAGTAAATAATTGCCATAGTTGTCATACAAAATAAAGTTTTTATATCCGCCATCAATCAGCACGTTTAATGTTTTCAATGACTCGTCTCTGGCGTCAGGAGTAAAGAAAACATCATACTCAAAATAGAGAACTGGCTTCAGGGTGCTAAGCACTGAGATGGAGTTTTGAATGATTGAAAAATCAAACCCGTCGGTATCAATTTTGACTAGCTTAGCAGTCTGAAACGCTGGATGCTCTTGCAAAATTTTAGCCAGACTTTTTAATTCAGTTAAAAACAGTCCATCGGAGTTAATGGCATTGATGATAGATGCGGTTCCGTCATGGCTGTCCATCTGCTCAAAATTGACGATGCCTCCGTCAGCCCCCACAAAGGATTCTTCGATCTCCATGTTGCCGATGATGGAAGCATTGTGGTACAGAAATTCCAGAAATTCTGGATTACCTTCAATGCAAAGCACAGGAACATCTTGATAGGCTTGAATCAGCGCCGACGTGTCGCCGACATTTGCGCCAATGTCGATGGCTGAAGCCTGAGGATACTTGTGAAAAATAGCTTGGGCAATATATCCCAAAACAGTGTCATATCGGTGCCATCTGGCCTGGTATTGGTCAAGCTGGTGATCGTCTGGAAACAGCAATTGATGTCGGCCAACTTTATATTCTTTGGGCATTAGTATCACCTGCCTTGTAGATAATTTTGAAAGCGCCTTAAACGATTAACTTTTTGTGTACAGGGTGTGTAAAAAGCTGTATCCAATGTCAGCGTTTGAACGTATATTGCTAAGGCAAGACACCGTCTATGGCTAAAGGGGAAACCTTCTGAACGGTAGAATACCCAGTAAGGTGAAAATATGGCTCTAATATTGCCCTTTTGGTGCTGTTTTGGGCGATCGCCATTCATCGCCATTCATCGCCATTCTCTTTATCCTTCTGAAACATTTCCTGCTCTTGAAAGTGTCCGAGATTTTTCACCGCGATGTTTCTTGAACTATAGGCTTCAATCTATGGTTTAAGAAACGTTGCCCCTTGTCTTAGATCCTGTATAACGGGACATAGCAAACTATAGGATGCTTGGCTCAAGGTTGTTCTG
>JAYUYI010000738.1:0-2725 GCA_043752545.1 Thermoleptolyngbya sp. | reverse complement strand
AGCTTGCCTAGCCCTCAGTACAGCATGGTTATTGAGGCAAACGCAGAGCGCGGTTGTCCTTGAGTTGTATCAGCGACTAACCCTCCCCTTTCAAACGGCTGGCCCCCCTCAAGCAGAGATTTTAGCCAACGCTCAGGTTCAGGAATTACAGCAGCGGTTAACTGAGCTAGAAAATCAAAATCATCAGCTACAAAAACTTTTAGACTACAAAGCTGTTCAACCTGCAACCGCCATTGTTGCTCCAATCGTTGGACGTAGCGCCGACCATTGGTGGCAGCAGGTTACCCTAGGCCGAGGTAGCCAACAGGGAATTAAGGTAGGGGCTGTGGTATCGGGAACGGGAGGCGTTGTGGGTCGGGTAGTCCAGGTGACTCCAAACACCAGCCGAGTTTTGCTCATCAGTGATCCAACCAGCCAAGTGGGGGTGACCATCAGCCGCTCTCGCCATATGGGCTATTTGCGAGGACAGTCGGGCAATCGAGCCATCATGGAATTTTTTGATAAGGTTCCCGATGTGCGACCTGGAGACGTTGTTTCTACATCCTCGTTTAGTCAACTGTTTCCACCAGGACTTTCAGTCGGAAAAATTGAATCGGTCGATTTTGGCAAAAGCCCTGCTCCTGAAGCAGTCATTGAATTGTCTGCCCCCCTCAGCTATTTAGAGTGGGTCGTGGTGACGCCGAGCACAACCACTCTTCCACCTCAAGCCGAGCCTCAGCTTGATCTGCAATCTGATCTCCAGTCTGACTTGCAAACCAATCTGATTCCATTTGCACCCACAGGATTAACTCCGTGACTGAGCTGCTGCTGTGGAGCCCTTATGTGCGACAGCTGGTGAATTGGGCAGTGACGGCTGGTTCTGTATTATTGTGCCTGTTCGTTTTGCATAGTCGGTTCCCAGGAATGGAGCTGCTTGGGGCAGGACCTAACTGGCCATTGATTTGGGTAGTGGCGTGGAGTGTGAAGCGATCGCCCTGGCAGGGTGCGTTTGCAGGACTAGTGCTGGGGCTGATCCAAGACGGCCTGACATCGCCAGACCCTACGCACACGCTCAGTTTGGCCTTAGTCGGAATGCTGACTGCACTATTGCAAAAGCAGCGATATGTCCAAGAGGATTTTATCTCAGTGGCCTTAATCGTATTTGGCATGGCAGTTCTAGCAGAGACGGTAATCGCAGTGCAGTTCAGCCTCCAAAGTTCACACCTAGTGGCTCAAAGCACCTACCGATCGCTAGCTGAAATTTGGGGCTACCATCAGCGGATTGCCCTCAGTTCGGCGATTTTAAGCAGCCTCTGGGCACCTGTACTTTACTATCCGCTCAATCGCTGGTGGCAGCTAGTCAACAACATTGAGCAAATGCAAACTTAACGTTTGGCGATCGCATTTTTTGTAGCAAAATTCTTATTGATTCTCAGCCTAGAACTTCTGACAGGAGTGCACACAGGCGGTGATAATGGTAGGTAGCTATAGCACTTCACAAGCTCCGATTCAGCAGCAGTAAGCAATTATGCTTACTCATCTCAAGCTTAGATGGCATCAACTAGCTCAGGGAATTCTGTAGCTGTGATAACACAACAACGAGAGGGTTAGGACAATGTCTCCATGGGTTTAGCTCATTGAGGCATATCAATTAAAGTCTCTACTAACGACATAAGCTATTTTTTGGGAGCGCACGCAAGAATGGGTTTTATCAAGCAGTTACTGGGTGGTATTTTTTCTCTCCTAGGGAGTATCTTTGGCGGTCTCGCAAAGCTTGTAGGATTAGGCAAAAAATCAGAATATTTTCTGGAAGCGGAGCCTGCTGATAGTGCAGTAGTGTCTGCTCCTCAAGCCGCTGCCTCTACTAAGGCTAATGCGGTCAATAGTAATGGGCAATCTGCACCAGCGACAGCGGCTAACGCGTCACCCGCCGCGTTAGCAGTGCCGGCAACAGCGGCTGCTAGCAATGGCAGTGCTGCTTCCACCTCTAAGAAAAAGGTATCTAAGAAAGCCGCTCAGGCTGCGGCATCGGCTGCGCCCGTGGCGGCAGCGACGCCCGCTGTCCCTGTAAATGTGACCTTTGCCCCTGATTACTTAATCACGGCTAACAGCCGCAGCGGTCGCCGTCGTCCTGGGCCTAGCATGAATCCATTCCGTGATATGGCACGGCAGGTGAATTCACAAAACTAGCCTAGCGTCGCTCCAAATCTAAATTCGTGTCAAAACATCGGCTGAGAGTGTCCACAGGTCATTCCCAGCCGATGCTTTTCCATGAGTTTACCCATGAGGCGATCGCCATCCTCTGATTGGACCATTACCTAGATCACTACCTAGACCACTACAGCAGCGTTTCCAAATCTGCTGGCAACGACGGTAGTGTCTTCCCCCAAGCCGTTAACCAGCGCATCACATCTACTGAGAGATCAGATCGAGTGCGGCTAACGGAGTCAATACACACATGCTTAGTGAAGGCTCTAGCCGTGCAAATCTCTTGGATCTCGGGAATATCTTGGCCAGAGTTTTCAACCGTAAACATTTCGTACTCCACCTCAAACTCACTGGCCTTGAGCTGTTTTGGCGTCACATAGATTTTTTGCTGATCACCACAAAAAGCAGGCCGCAAAAAATCAATTGTGGCATGGGTGATCGGAATGGCAATGCGAGGATAGCAAAAAAACGCGTTGAGGTTAATATCTGACGCGACTAACGATGCCTCATATGCCTCATGACACATCGCGAGAATATT
>JAYUYI010000737.1:0-14988 GCA_043752545.1 Thermoleptolyngbya sp. | reverse complement strand
AAAGTAGCCGTAAACGTAAAAGCTGGCGAGTGTCATATCGCAGGTTGGGGTAGAGTAAGGCGCAATTGGGCTAAGTACGATATCAGTCCTTTAAAAGCAAAAACCGCAGAGCCTTGTCTGCGGTTCACCTAAGGTTCCAGTTCAAGCTGGACTCACCTCAAGTGAACCGGGCTAAACCAAAAATAAAAGTAGGGGCGTTGAGCAAGCATTAAGATGTGCGGGGCTGTTTATTTGTTTTAATTACAAACAACCGTAACAAAGACTGCAAAATATAGTCAACCCCCCCCTTTAGGTAATTTGTCAAGATTTGGTGAGATTGGCGATCGCATGTCCACGACAATTCCAGAGCATACTCAAACGGCGATCGCCTCTGTAACGTACTAGCATGATGAAACCTCAAGTTTGGTGCAAGGTATGGCTAGCGAGTTGCAATCTTTCAGTGCCTCAATTCCTCTAGACGCAATTCAGTACAACGAGCAGGGATTGGTGCCTGCCATTGTGCAAGATCACCTAGATGGAACGGTGCTAATGATGGCGTGGATGAATCGAGAATCGTTGCAGAAGACAATAGAAACAGGCGAAACCTTTTTTTGGAGCCGATCGCGAGCTGAACTATGGCACAAGGGCGCAACCTCTGGCCACTTGCAACAGCTGCGATCGCTGCGATATGACTGCGACAGTGACGCGCTGTTGATTGGCGTTGAGCAAATTGGCGATATTGCTTGCCATACGGGGGAGCGCAGCTGTTTTCATCAGGTCAACGGCGCGGTAACGCCGCCGCCTGCCGATACGTTATCGCAGGTGTTTGCCGTGATTTGCGATCGCCGGGATCATCCCAACCCCGATTCTTACACCTGCAAGCTGCTGAAGGGCGGCGACAATAAAATTCTCAAAAAAATTGGCGAAGAAGCCGCCGAAGTTGTGATGGCCTGTAAAGACGATGATCCTGATGCGATCGCGGGAGAAGTGGCCGATTTGTTCTATCACTCGCTGGTAGCACTAGCGCATCACCAGGTCGATCTGCGGGCTGTGTATCGGAAGCTTCAGGATCGGCGACGGTAGAATAGCTTAGTTTCAGATGGCTCGTTTCTGGATGCTGATGTCTAGCCATTTCACAATAGCTAGACAAACCAAAATGCTGGCGGCGGCGGCCACCCAGAAGTCGTTGGCCAGTTGGTGCCCGCCGTCCATGGCCCAACCGCCTAAAATGGGGCCTAGAAAATATCCAGCTGCCCAGCAGAGCGAATTAATTGACAGGTAAACGCCTCGCAGCGATTCGGGGGCAAGGGCGACGACGAGCGATGAGGACGCTGGGGTATAGGCCACGGTGGCGATCGCCATCACGCCCAGTCCTAGCAGCGCCCATCCCAGCGCTCCCGAGTTGACGGTGCCTGTGACCCAGGTTAAGCCAAACCCTAGTCCCCACAACAACGCAGAGACGGTTAGCATTTGCGGATAGCTATAGCGGGAAAGGGCACGCACAATTGGCAGCTGGGTGACGGCAGTTAGGACGACGTGCCAGGCAAACAAGGCGCTGATCACAGAAGCAGAAAATCCAGGAGCGTTGTCTTGTGGCACAAAGTTAGTGAAATATAGCGGTAACGCGCTGTTGATCAATGCCAGATAGGTGGTGAACAGCACATTGACGGCAGCATAAATGAGCAGAGTGCGATCGCCTAGTGCCAACCGCCAGCTTTTCAAGAGGGCATGGTTTACCTGATGGGGATCACGGGTTTCGGCGATCGCCCAGTAGATGATGCCAAAAAATGCCACAAATGAAACAGCATCAATTAGAAACAGCAGTCGGTAGGCACCCGTCGTTGCTACGATTGCCCCGCCTAAAATCACACCTAGCCCCAGTCCTACACTGTCGCTCAGCCGGGTCAGAGCAAAAGCTTCATTGCGCTGTTCGGGCGTGCTCAGATCGGCGACTACGGCCTCCGTTGCCGGCCAATACAGCCCAATTCCTAGCCCCAACAGCAAATTTCCGACTAAAAACGTGGCAAAGTTGGTCGTGAGTGCCAGGATGATCGATCCAACCGCGCAGACGGCTGTTGCCAGCAACAGCGTCTGCCGTCGCCCCACCCGCGAAGAGTCAGAGAACGTTCCACCCAAAATCCGCCCGATTACCCCGGTAATCGATCCACTGCCGATCCCCACTCCTACCAGCGTGGCCGACAACCCAACCTGATTCACAAAAAAAATCGGCGCATAAAACAGAGTGAACCCGGTTCCAATTTGAGACAGCAGCCGCGCGGCACTCATAATCCAGATCCGGTGATCTAATTTGGGCAGCCAGGTGGCGATCGCTTGATTCCATCGGTTCATGGGGTAGAGGGGTTGGGGTATAAGGTATAGGGTGGAAAAGGAGCAGAGGATGCAGAGACACGGATGAGACTCTCGAAACCAGTTATCGGTTGTTCGCTGACCATGCTCCTACCCCTCTACACCCTACACCTCCATGATTAGCTACCTCAAAGGCGCGATCGCTAGTATCCAAAAACCCAGCGCGGGTCGAGTCATCGTTACGATCGAGGTCAACCAGATCGGCTACGACCTCCAAGTGGTGCCGCGCTTGTTGCAAGAGCTACCAGCCCTGGGCGATTTGGTGCAGATGTTCACTCATATGCAGGTCAAGGAAGACCAGACAGTGCTGTATGGGTTTGGGTCAACGGCAGAACGAGATTTATTTCGCCAGCTGATCAGCGTTAGTGGAGTTGGCCCGCAGCTGGCCTTAGCGTTGCTCGATGCTCTGGGGCTGCAAGAGCTAGTGCAGGCTATTGTCACCAGCAACACCCGCATGCTCTCGCGCACTCCCGGCGTGGGTACCAAAACCGCTGAGCGCCTTGCCCTAGAGCTAAAAACTAAACTAGCAGAATGGCGGACGCACTCGGGGCTGACCACCTTGCCCGACTCGGCACCGACGACCAACATTCAAGAAGATGTAGAAATGACCCTATTGGCGTTAGGCTACACCAATGGAGAAATTATGCAGGCACTGCGAGTCGTGGGACAGGAGACGGCGCTGGCAAAAAATGCCGATGCTGAAGCCTGGATTCGCCAAGCGATCGCCTGGCTTAGCCGTTAGTTATGTTTCAGAGTCACTGTGATACAATCAGTGATTGTATTAATCAAGATAGAGCTACCTTCATGCCACTCCTGCAAGAGCGCAAGCAAGAAATTATTTCTGGTTACCAAATTCACGAGACCGACACCGGATCGGCACATGTTCAAGTAGCGATGCTAACTGAACGGGTCAACAAGCTGAGTGTTCACCTCAAAACCAACAAAAAAGACCACTCCTCTCGTCGCGGTCTGTTGAAAATGATTGGTCAGCGCAAGCGGTTGCTGGCTTACATTTTGAAGCAAGAACCAGAGAAGTACCGCGCCCTGATTACCAGCCTTGGCATTCGCGGCTAAATAATCCTATGGCACCCGAAGCTTCCTCCGATTCTGCGAAGAGTGGCGATACGCGCTCCGCACAGGCAAGCCAACGCAACCCGCTGCCGTTTGAGCCGACTAAAAGCCGTAAGCAGGCTGAGAAAAAACCTGAAAAACAGCCTACTGCTAAAGCCGCCAAGACTAAACCCAAGGCAGCCAAGGCAGCTACAGCAGACCCTGCTGTCGTCAAATCAGCTGCTTCTAGCAGCGCCAGTCGCTCAGCCGATCCTAGCGCTAGAGCTAGTATGAACATCCCAGACGTCGTCAGCAAGCGCATGGTGCGGCGGATGGCTCTGTTCTGCGGCGTTCCGTCTGTGCTAGGAATGGCTACTTTTGTCACGAGCTATTTCTTGGTGATCCGCGACATCGTTGAGTTGCCCAACGTCGCCGTGGTGCTGGTGAGCCTAGGCTTTTTTGGCCTAGGGGTGTTGGGGCTAAGCTATGGCGTCCTGTCTGCCTCGTGGGAGGAAGAGGAGGTAGGCAGCGCCTTAGGGGTGACAGAGTTTGGCATCAACTTAAAGCGGATGGTGGGTGCGTGGCGATCGCAGGGCAAAAAATCCTAGGTAAAAAATCCTAAAGTAGATCTTAAAAAACTTAGTTGAACTATAGCTTCAGCCAGGTCAACTCTACAATAGGTAGGCTGAGCGCTTCGGCGTGGAGCGCTAGTGGGTTCAGGACATGAAAGTTTGGAAATTGAGTGTCCAGACCTACGCCCCTAGATGTGAGAATCTGGCAATACGTGACTGACATTGAACTAGCGGGGCTTTGACATGATTGTTGTAATGAAAGTGGGCACTCCAGAGAGTGAAATCGATCGCCTCAGTGCCGAATTTAAGGCCAATGGGCTGAGTCCAGAAAAGATTGTGGGTAAGCACAAAACGGTGGTGGGTTTAGTCGGCGACACCGTTGATATGGATGCACTCCAGCTGCAAGATTGGAGTCCGTGGATTGAGCAAGTGCTAAGGGTGGAAAAGCCTTATAAACGGGTGAGCCGAGAGTATCGCCAAGGCGAGCCTAGTGAAGTTGTGGTCTCTACCCCGAATGGGCCTGTTACGTTTAGCGCTACTGCTCCGCTCGTAGTGGTCGCGGGGCCTTGTTCGGTAGAAAATGAAGCCATGATCATTGAAACTGCACGCCGGGTCAAGGCAGCAGGAGCCAAGTTTTTGCGGGGTGGAGCGTACAAGCCACGGACATCGCCCTACGCTTTCCAAGGCCACGGCGAGAGTGCTCTGAGCCTATTAGCGGCGGCAAAAGCTGCGACTGGTTTGGGCATCATTACCGAAGTAATGGACGCAGCCGATCTAGAAAAAATTTGCGAAGTGACCGATATTGTCCAAATCGGCGCACGCAACATGCACAACTTCTCCCTATTGAAGAAAGTGGGCGCTCAAGACAAGCCGATTTTGCTAAAGCGAGGCATGTCTGCCACGATTGAAGAATGGCTCATGGCAGCAGAATATATCTTGGCGGCAGGGAATTCTAATGTCATTTTGTGTGAGCGCGGTATCCGCACCTTCGACAATCAATATGCTCGCAACACCCTGGATTTGTCAGCGATCCCAGTGCTGCGATCGCTGACTCATCTGCCGATTATGATTGATCCCAGCCACGGCACGGGTAAGTCAGAATATGTGCCTGCTATGGCAATGGCGGCGATCGCAGGCGGTACAGACTCGCTAATGATTGAGGTTCACCCTAACCCGTCTAAAGCCCTGTCTGACGGCCCGCAGTCATTGACGCCCGATCGCTTTGATCGGCTGATGCAAGAACTGGCCGTCATTGGTAAAGCAGTCGGGCGTTGGGAAACTCAACCCATGCCGGTGCTGGTTTAAGCCATCACAGCTAGATAATCTAGGTTTATATCAGAATCTCCGTAGGGACGGCTCTAACGCAGGGGCGATTTACGAACCGCCCCTGCGTTAGAGCCGTCCCTACTCTAGGGGTGGATGATCGGATGGGGGCTTCATGTGATCTACCTGCGCTTCGATGTTTTTGAGAATTTGACTCAGTGCAGGCAGTGCCTCTAATCGCATAGCGGCGGCTCCCGATTCGGAGCGGGCGCGATCGCGAATTTCGTTGAGCTTAGTTTGCAGCTGTCGAGCAATACCTAAGGCATCCCGCTCTAGAGAAATAAGCTGTTGCTGTTGATAAAATTTCAGCGCGGCACCTCGCAAGATTTGTATAGTGGCTTCTTCTCCTAGTGGAGTTGGAATGAAGCGAAACCGCAGTAGAATCCGCGTGCGCTCGTAGAGGCGCTCTGAATCAACCTGCCTAGATTGGGTTACAGGCACTAGCGATAGGTGGGCTAAAAGTTTTAGCTCATTGATACTTGCTTGAAACCGCTGCAAGTCTAGCTGCTCCACAATCGATTTCAATACCCCGTTTTGGCTCCAGAGAATATGTCCATAGCGGGGTTGTCGTTCAAAATAAAGCCGCCCGATCCCCTCGACCAAAACCCTTCCCAGTAACTCTTTGAGAAATTCTGAAGGAGCTAATCTAGCCAGCCTTGCCATGGGCTGATTGAGATAATTCAGCTGCACGTCTAGGGGCGGGATTGGAGGCAGCAGCATTAGGGGAGCGTCAGGACTCTGAGGCAGCTCAGGCGGCTGGGACTGTGAGTTTACCTGTCCGGTCTCGGTAGACGACGGCAAACTGGGACTAGCGGGCGGAGGATCAGACTGATGATCTTTAATATTTTTAAAGGGCTTAGCTTCAACGTACTGGTTTTGGCCTTCGGCCACCTCTAGCAGGGATACCACGCTGTTGTCTATTGGCTTTGCTGGCTCTAGGGGGCGTGGATCTAACGGCAGTAAGCTCGGTGTCTGAGGTGAGGCATTGTCTGGAACCTCGGCTATAGGTAGAGTAGGCCGTTCAGATGACGTGAGAGCATGGGATTGAGCAGGCGGAGACGGCAGGGCTGCTAGGAACCCTTCAGGCAGCTCTACGTTTAAATCTTCAGGACTATCGACAATGTAGGTGGGTTGTGCATTGTGATCAGCCCGCTGCTGGGATCGCGCTTGAGCAGTGCTGCGCGGCGATCGCGTGCTTTTTGAAGCACCGAGATTGGCCTGTTGACGGGCTTGACTGCCGCTGTGGTTCAAATAGGCAGAAAGTACCGCCTGCATCGCCTCGGATGAGATTTTATGGGCGACAGGTCGATATTTGTGATATGAAATAATGCGCCGTACATAGTCCATTGCCGAGGCATCATTTGGATTTACTATGCCCAAAATTAGGCGGTTGGAATCTACATATAGGGGCAAAACTTGATAGTACAGGCATGCCTCAAAGGGTAAAACGCCATCAATCAAAATAAAAAGCTGCTGAATATCTAGATATGCAGCCAGATCGTCAGAAAAGTGCGATCGAATGGACTGGTAAATAGAATCCGGGAATTTAGATTCGGTTTGGTCACCCAGGGGAGACGCCATAGAAACGAACCAAAGGGGGGATGATGGAAAAACTAATAGTATAGATGCTTCCCCGACCAGCTTTATTCCCCTTCACCTGATTCGGCGCGTGAAGATCGAGAGTTAGTGCGTAGGGCATGTGCTGCTAAATAGAGTTTAGTCCATTCCCCGGTGACTTGGCTGACCTTCAGATTCCGCTCGCGGGCGATCGCTTCCAGTGTTTTTTGAGCCTTCAGGTCTTCAATTAATTTCTTTTGTTCAAGCGTTAACTCTGCTAAAAAGGTTTGCCAATCTTGGGGGGCTAGTCCCAAATTTTGCTCTAACGAAGCGCCTAACCAGCCAGAAACCAGGTCAGGCTGGCTTTTGACAGCAAATACTCGCAGCGCATGATAGCTAATTTTTTCGCGCAGGCGGTAGACCTGCTTGATCGGTAGATTCAGAATTGCTGCGATCGCCTCCTGGGATTTGCCTTGCAAGTGCAGCTCTAACCACGCGGCTGCCAGCGGTTCTACGTCTTCTTTGAGGTAGCTCAGAAACTTCTGCTTCACGTCGTCGCGTAGGGCTTGCTGTTCTTCCCAGGCTTGCTGATGCTGATACTGCATCACGGCCTGATTATCCAATAGGCTCATTGGGTTGTCGCTGTCATCGGGCGCAATTTCATCAGAAACCAGGCGAATTAAATCACCCGTTGGCACCTGAGTCATGCCACCGCGCTGCGATCGCCGCAAATAGTTGACAAAGCGATAGACCAGCAGCGGTTGATTGCGAATGGGGCGGAGACAATACTCTTCTACACTAGCCAGCATCAATGCATTGCGCAGCCGAGGATTGGCGGTACATTCGGCAATCCACCGCATCTGCTGCCGAATGTAGCTATCGCTCTGAATTAATTCCTGAATCACTTCTTGCAGTACGTCCATCACCGTGCGGTGGCGATCGCGGGACAGAGCCACCCAGGTTTTGACCTTGCTGCGAATTAAGAACAAACTGCTAAGCCGCTGCAACAAATTGCGATAGGCCACATCTTGCGCCATACCCAAATATCGCTGCTCCAGAATGCGGTAGCGATAATCCATTGCCTGTCTCGCCACCGCTAACTGAGGCGGCAGCAGCGCATCAAATCGATCTAGATCATCTCCCAGCAGCCAAGCAAGGATGCTCTCATGCGCGGCAGAGGACTGCTGTGAACAGTCTTGTTTTAATCGTATTTGCCAGTTTCGCCGCAGTTCCTCAGCCCTTGACATTGCGTGGGGGTCCTCAGTGCCAACTTTCAGTTCGTGATTGCCAGTTTTGCCGCAGTTCCTTAGCCCTTGACGTTGCCTGCCTTGACATTGCCTTGGGGGGCTTCGGTGCCACCTTGAGCGTTAGCCTTTCAATTTATAGCGCTGGATCATAAATTGCGAGCGCAGAATTAGGGATACGTCAACCATCAACCCCCTTATAATCCGTTCCAAAGACCTTAAGGTCTATCCCTAATTTAGATCTATCCCTAATTTGGCTCCTTGTTCTGCCCTAGCTGCCAGTGTCTCCGTCTTCAATCGCAGCCACAAGACGCTGTAATGTTTCTGTCAGCTGCCCCAACCGCTCTAAAGTGGCATCCTGATTCTCAGCGATCGTTTGAACTGCATCACTTAGGGCAAAAATTTGGTAGCCTTGTTGCTGCACTTGCTTTGCCAGCGCATCAATGGTTCCAGATAGTTGTTCTACGGTTTCTGTGGTGGTTAACACAGCTTCTCCAACCTGCTGCACAATTAATTCTAAAGACGTTGATTGGACGTCCACTCTGCTCTCCAAGCGTTGTTTACATCTACCTATAAAGCGTATGTTTAAGCCTACTGCAAGATGGGCAAAGTCACTTTTCTGCGTAACTTGGCTTAATTTCAGTTCGCCTAACTTGACTGAGCTTGACCTGACGTCTTTTGACTTACTGCTCAGCCTCAAATCCCAAAGATACACCAGAGATACAATAGAGTTTAGAGGATGTTTGAGAATTAAGGAATCTTTGAATTGATATTTAAGCTGTCACTCAATTGTTGGAGCATGCAGCATTAGACATCCATCTACCCGCTCAAAACCCCGCTCAAAACTCAGAATATTACGGAACCGCTTATGACTATTGCCGCTCCAGCCAAACTTCAATACGAAGCAATTATTGGTTTAGAAACCCACTGCCAACTCAGCACCGAGACCAAAATCTTCTCCAGCAGCTCTACGGCATTTGGGGCACAGCCCAACACCCATATTGATCCCATCTGCATGGGTATGCCAGGAACGCTGCCTGTGTTGAACCAGAAGGTGCTGGAGTATGCGGTCAAAGCTGGACTGGCGCTGAATTGTCAAATCGCACCATACAGCAAGTTTGACCGTAAGCAGTACTTCTACCCAGATCTGCCGAAGAATTATCAAATCTCGCAGTACGATTTGCCGATTGCCGAACATGGCTGGATTGAGATTGAGCTGGAAGATGAGGCGGGAAACCCGGTGCGCAAGCGGATTGGCGTGACCCGGCTGCACATGGAAGAAGATGCGGGCAAGCTGGTACACGGGGGGAGCGATCGCCTCTCGGGTTCTACTTATTCTTTGGTTGACTACAATCGGGCGGGGGTGCCGCTGATCGAAATCGTCTCCGAACCTGACCTGCGCTCAGGGGCAGAGGCGGCTGAATATGCGCGGGAAATGCGGCGAATTGTCCGCTACTTGGGTGTGAGCGACGGCAACATGCAGGAAGGTTCCCTACGCTGCGACGTCAATATTTCTATTCGCCCCGTGGGCACGGAGAAATTTGGCACCAAGGTCGAAATCAAAAACATGAATTCGTTCAACGCGATTGAGCGCGCCATCAACTACGAAATTGAGCGGCAAACCCAAGCGCTGGCCGTGGGCGAAGCCCTAGTGCAGGAAACGCGGTTGTGGGAAGAAGGAACACAGCGCACGATCAGCATGCGTAAAAAGGAAGGGTCGAGCGACTACCGCTACTTCCCTGAGCCAGATTTAGGCCCGATTGAGGTATCGAATGAGCAGCTAGCCGAGTGGCGATCGCAACTCCCTGAGCTACCTGCCCAAAAGCGGCATCGCTATGAGCACGACATGGGGCTATCGTCCTATGATGCGCGGGTACTCACAGACGATCGGGCGATCGCTCACTATTTTGAAGCGGCGATCGCAGCAGGCGCACCGGCCAAGCAAGCGGCCAACTGGATTATGGGCGACATCAGCGGCTACTTAAACAACGAGAAAAGGAGTATTACCGATCTGCCTCTGACCCCAGAATCTCTGGCAGAAATGATTGCGTTGATTGAATCCAACACAATCAGCACCAAAATCGGCAAAGATATCTTGCCCGAGCTGCTGGTCAACGGTGGCTCTGCCAAGGCGCTGGTCGAGCGTCAGGGACTAATCCAAATTTCTGATCCCGCAGTCCTAGATGCAGCGATCGCTACTGTGTTGGCCGCTTATCCAGTAGAGCTAGAAAAATACCGCAGTGGACGAAAAAATATGCTGGGCTTCTTTGTGGGCCAAGTGATGAAACAAACGGGTGGGCGAGCTGATCCAAAATTAACTAATCAGCTCTTAACTCAAAAGCTAGAGAGTTAACGTAAAATTCATGCCATTGCTCAGAGCGAACGGCTAATCTAGGCATTAACCTGGTTTTATTCAGGGGGACTAAGAGACCTCAGTAAAACCAGGTTTTTTAAAGTGCCAAGTTTTCGTCTCCATAATACCCCCATCCACAAGCGTAAATCCCCTTAAAACTTTGAATATATAAGATATATTTATGAAAAACGTAATTTTTATAAAAAAATGCAAATTAATCTTGAAAAACTTCTATTGATGGGTTGCACCCCTCACCCCACATATGGCATAATATGGTAAGTAGATGCACCCTGATGGTTGGGAGAGTTACCTAAACGTAGCTCTCCCTTTTTTGTCACGTTTCGACAGGTTGCCAGGATTTGCGAAATATCTGCCTTGACTCTCAAGGATTGCTAGGTTTTATGAAATCTCTTGTGGAATTGCCTAATGTTGACCTATCAATAGCATTTACCTATGGTTGCCTCAGGAACTATAGGTAATAATAAAGTTACGTCGAGAAAAAATTCTTAAAAGGGGTGGCAGCCCCTATCCCGCATACAACATAATATGATAAGTAGATGCACCCTGATGGCTGGGAGAGTTACCTAAATGTAGCTCTCCCTTTTTATGTTTAGGTGCTTACGATTTTTACGGGTCTTGTGACCTGTAGCCGTCTGAACTATTTAACTTTAAGCCTGGTTTACCTGCGGTAGAGGGCGATCGCCACAATTCCTGTAGCTCAATCAATCAACTCCTAACCGTTAGTTCCTACAATAGGTAGAGTTGGCTTAGTCATTGAATCTTTATGTTTGAAGCTCTCTCCGATCGCTTGGAAGGTGCCTGGAAAAAACTCCGGGGGCAAGACAAAATCTCTGAGTCTAATATCCAAGAAGCACTGCGGGAGGTGCGGCGGGCGCTACTGGAGGCAGACGTTAACCTCCAAGTGGTTAAAGATTTTGTGGCGCAGGTGCAAGAAAAAGCCCTCGGTGCCGACGTAGTTTTTGGGGTAAAACCCGACCAGCAGTTCATCAAAATCGTCTACGACGAACTGCTAGAGGTGATGGGAGACACGAATGTTCCCTTGGCTGAGGCCACAGAGGCTCCTACCGTTGTGCTAATGGCTGGTTTGCAGGGAACGGGTAAAACAACCGCTGCTGCCAAGCTAGCGCTCCATTTGCGCAAACAAAACCGGAGTACCCTTTTGGTGGCAACAGACGTGTACCGTCCTGCAGCCATTGACCAGCTAATTACCTTGGGTAAACAGATCGGTGTGCCTGTCTTTGATCTAGGGAGCGACGCCAACCCGGTTGAGATTGCCCGCCAAGGGGTTGAAAGAGCCAAAGCCGATGGCATCAACACGGTGATCATTGACACCGCTGGGCGGTTGCAAATTGACCCAGCGATGATGGCCGAGCTAGCGCAAATCAAAGACACCGTTCAGCCTCACGATGTGTTGCTGGTGGTAGATGCCATGACTGGCCAAGAGGCCGCCAATCTAACGCGCACCTTTCACGACCAAATCGGCATCACAGGAGCCATCCTTACCAAACTTGATGGCGACACCCGAGGCGGTGCGGCGCTTTCAGTCCGGAGTATTTCGGGTCAGCCAATCAAATTCGTCGGTGTTGGCGAAAAGGTAGAAGCACTCCAGCCTTTCTATCCTGATCGGATGGCTTCGCGGATTCTGGGCATGGGCGATGTGCTGAGCTTAGTAGAAAAAGCTCAAGAAGAAGTTGACATGGCCGAAGCCGAAAAGATGCAGGAGAAAATTCTCTCTGCTCAATTTGACTTCAACGACTTTCTCAAGCAAACTCGGTTACTCAAAGCCATGGGTTCTTTGGGCGGCATCATGAAAATGCTGCCGGGGATGAACAAAATTTCGGGTGAACAGCTAGAGCAAGGCGAAGCGCAGCTGAAGCGAGCAGAAGCCATGATCAATTCCATGACTCTGGAAGAACGCAAAAATCCCGATTTGTTGGCTAGCTCTCCTAGCCGCCGTCGCCGCATTGCCAAAGGAGCTGGCTTTGGTCTAGACGATGTCAGCAAGCTGGTCAGCGATTTTCAGAAAATGCGATCGCTAATGCAGCAAATGGGTAAAGGACAATTTCCTGGCATGGGTGGGCTACCTGGTATGGGAGATATGTTTGGTACCCCGGCCATGGGCGGTGGGCGTGATGCTTCCGGGCCAGGCTGGCGCGGCTATCAGGGTGGGGGTGGCCCTCCCGCCAAAAAGAAAAAGAAGGACAAGAAAAAGAAAGGGTTCGGCAGCCTCTAACTCTGCGTTCTGCAACTTGCCCCTAAGCCCTCAGGGTTTAACAATCAGTGCCACGTTCATGGCTCCTAAATTATGCAGCGCAACAATAAAATGAGCAGTGCCGTAGATGCTATGATCGTAGATTCAGTGTCGTAAATGTGCTATCACTGGATCTGGTATGGAGCTATGATCAGCAACCTGCACTTTATTCTTTCACATTAATTAGTCCTCACAGGAGCGAGTTTTTCCAGCATGATCAAACTGCGATTGAAGCGGTACGGCAAAAAATTTGAAGCTAGCTATCGGATTGTGGCTATGCAAAGCACAACTCGACGAGATGGTCGCCCTCTAGAAGAGCTGGGCTTTTACAATCCCAGAAGCGATGAAGTGCGGCTAGATGTCCCGGCGATTATTAAGCGATTGAAGGATGGGGCACAGCCAACCGATACCGTCCGCCGCATCTTGGAAAAGCAAAATGTCTTCGAGCAACTCAAAGCCTAATTGCCTGTGACAGATGTAACTCCCCCAGATACCCAGCTCCAGCCCGCTACTCCAAACCCTGCCACGCCTGACTATGCAGGTTTGGTGAAGTACTTGCTGCAACCTTTTCTAGAGATCCCTGAGTCCTTGAAGGTAGATTGCGAAGTTCTACATCGTAAGTCGCGAATTTTGATTCGAGTCGCGTTTGATGGAGAGGATCGAGGGCGGGTGTATGGTCGAGGTGGACGCAACATTCAAGCAATCCGAGTGGTGCTGCAAGGAGTGGCTCAATCCGTCGGCTATGCTCTGCATCTAGATGTGTTTGGTAGTCAGCCAGCTGGGCAAGACTCTGTGGGATATGGCTCTAGCGATCGCGGTTCTGCTGAGCGGAGTGGGCAAAGGCGAGAAGAGTCGTTAGACAGACCGCCAAGTACGCCTAAGCCGCCACCGCGACGCAGGTCTGCTCCCGAATAGAATTTTTCCGTTACATTTGGCATCCCTGTTTTGAAGAGGGTAGGTCGAAGCCTGCCATCGGCAAAATGCTTACAGCTCTAGTCCGGTTTTTAGGTTTTGCATGGGAAAGGTGCTGACGATTCCATTTCCCACTCCCGATAGTGCGATTGCCTTGGCGGGCTATCCGGACGATAATCTGAAGTTGCTTTCCCAACAGACGGGGGCAAAGCTTGTGTTGCGGGGGCAAGAGCTGATGATTTCTGGTACCGATAGCCAGATAGAATTCTCTGAGCAGCTGGTGCGATCGCTTGAACCGCTTTGGAGTAAGGGACAGAGCATCAGCAGCGTCGATATCCTCACGGCTTGTCAAGCCTTAAATGCTCAAAGCCAAGACGATCTGCAAGATCTGCAACGAGATGTTTTAGCTCGGACTCGCCGAGGCGAAGAAATTCGCGCTAAGACGTTTCGACAGCGTCAGTATGTGCAGGCCATTCGCAGTCACGATCTAACCTTTTGCAGTGGTCCTGCCGGAACGGGTAAGACGTTTTTGGCAGCAGTTGTAGGCGTCCAGGCTCTGCTGACTAATCAATACGAACGGCTCATCCTAACCCGTCCGGCGGTTGAAGCCGGAGAAAGGCTAGGCTTTTTGCCGGGAGATCTGCAGCAAAAGATCGATCCCTACCTGCGCCCGCTCTACGATGCCCTGCATGAATTGACCGATCCTGAAAAAATCACCAATTTGATGGAACGCGGTGTGATTGAGGTAGCCCCCTTAGCCTATATGCGAGGGCGAACGCTCAACAACGCCTTCGTCATTTTAGACGAAGCTCAAAACACTACCCCAGCTCAAATGAAAATGGTGCTAACGCGCCTGGGCTTGCGCTCGAAGATGGTTGTCACAGGTGACACAACCCAAACCGATCTACCCATGCATCAGCAGTCTGGCTTATCGGCGGCTGAAAAAATCTTGCGACATGTGGAAGGGATTGCCTTCTGCCACTTTTCTAAGTCTGACGTGGTGCGTCACCCGCTGGTGCAGCGCATTGTCGAAGCGTACGAAGAGTACGAAAAATAACGAGTACGAAAAATAACTCCATGGCGTGAAGCTCAGTTGACCGGGTGGTAAGGTCTGGCTGAATGCCCAGTAGAGTGAGGCGTTCAGTCATTCTACTGGGTGCTGCTATAGGTCACTTGCTGGTTGACTTGGGGTTTACCGAAACGCTCCCAAGCATTACCACCCCGCAAAAATAACTCCATCCAGCGAATCGGTTTGCCTGTGGGGTCGTTCCAGCCCGAACTGCCGGGGGCAAAAGCCAACGTTCCTTCTGGAACCCTAAAGCTCCCGTCAGAGTAGATGGCGTCACTGACCACACTACC
>JAYUYI010000736.1:0-6854 GCA_043752545.1 Thermoleptolyngbya sp. | reverse complement strand
AGTTTCGAGGCATTCAATGGGGCAACTCTGTGAGCGATCGAGAACGACTTCAACACCTGAAAGCTCTACCAGAAGCCTTTGCCGATCTTGCTGATATCATTGGCTGGACAGACCAACAGGTTGCATTGAGCGGGCTGGGAATAGCGATCGGAGCAAGGGGACGATCAAATTCTTTGGCTCACTATGAACCCAACCTCCATCTAATTAACCTGTCTCGAACAGGCGGTATTGGTTCTCTCGCGCACGAGTGGGCGCACGCTTTGGATGTTTCAATAGACCCGGAATACGCTCCAGGTGCTAAAGGCGCTAAATTTTTGTCTGTGAAAACAAGTCTCAGCCGAGACATCGCTCAACGTTTTTACGATCCCGTTCTAGTTGAAGCCATGCTTGACGTAATAGAGAGTATGCAAACAAGCGGCTATAACGAGGGATTGAGAGCAGCCCTGAATGAGATGTATGCAAACAATCGGCTCTCCGAGGAAAAATTTCACTATTTCTACTCAATTCAGGAACGGTTCGCACGCTGCTTTGAGCGGCACATAGCGCTGAAGCTTCAACAACAAGAGCGATATAACTCCTACTTGTCCGGTAGGCTGCTGGATGTAACGATCATGACTGATAAAGAAGCGCTGATCATCTCACCTGCGATCGAGCGGCTTCTGTCTGCTTGCAAATTGATTCAGGACAGCGACATTCAACAACCCCACAAGGGGATTGGGTTTCCCGGTAACACAATTAAATAGGAGGATTCAGCAATGGCTTCATGCGGCTCAATAATCGCATTAGTTGAAAGCGGTGATGACTCAGCCACGATCGTCGATCAATTGTTTTATATTGACGACGGCAATGACGTGACGGAAGTCGCAAAAGGTAACTTCAACCAATTCATGAATCATTTGACACAGAAGGGGGTTACGGTGATCGCTTACAGCGTCAGCGTACTCAATCTGTTAACAAGAGAAACCACGGTTCTACACAGGGGTGGAACCTTTGATCGGGTGCAAATCGTTTAATTAGGAGTTTTTTATGACCAACATTTCTCAAAGATCCAAAGTTATTGTTGCTCAGCGCCAGATGCAACAAGCGATCGCTGATCTCAATGAACTCAGAGACACCGTTTCAACGGCTCTCAAGAGCACCATTGAAACGGTTTATGCAGGAGCTTCTGATGTCCCGACATCCGGCGTTCAGCAAGCTTTTGACAAGTTGCAGGAAGCGATAGTAGACGTTGCTGCTCAGTTAATGCCTGAGAACGTCCCAGCCGAAGCGGAATTGACCAACCTTTGGTCAGCCAAAAAACATCGTGGATATTCCGTCTGTGTTCGGATGCCAGATCACTGGCATTCTAGCTTGGGCTATCGCGATGGACGGAACCCGGTTCAGAGCGACATATTTCAACTGCTTCGCAGTCATGCCATTGAGCCATTGACTTTGCACAACGGCTCGGAGGCTGAGATTCAAATTACAGGCAATCACGACAATCCAGAGTTAGTGATTCAGCTCAAGCAAGAGATCGCAGCGTTGCTAGAGCGGCACGGCTATCCGTGCGTGATTTTAGGCGAAAGCAGCAATGCTACTTGCGTGATGCCCCAAACGGTAGATGTGACAGCGTGAAAGAGAAATCTGAAGCTCAGAAACGATGGCGCTATCGGGTGAGCAAGAAGCTGCCCCCGATGCCAAAGTGCGCCCTATGCAAACGCAAGCTGAACAGCGTTAAAAATCAGACTCGCGCTGCTGTTTATAAGGGCGTTGAGTATGTGGGCATTTGCTCTATCTGTTGGCGCGATCGCTTCAGGAGCCGGAAGAAAAAGCCTCCCGAAGAAGGCAGCGACATTTAATAAACAACAATGAACAATTTATCGAACGAATCTAATCGCCTGACCCCATCGGAGGCGATCGAGTTTTTCTGGGGCTACATTTCCTGGAAAGAGGAATGCACGGTTAAGGATGGAGTCATTTTCACCAGCTGCTCAGTGCTGGTTCCCTGCCACTACACGGAGTTAGACGCACGTCTAGCCGATGTGTTGCAGTTGGGAAGAGAGCACGATCGTCGGGCTGGTCTGATTCTGCACGGTGATACCAAGCATCATGAAGTTTCTTCTAGAGAAATTGAGCGGTGTTGGTGGACTATTCATCGTACTCCTGGACTGCATCATTATTGGCTGGGAGCACACAACTGTCTCGAGTCAGGTCGGTTGACACTTTATGCGATCGATGGAGTTGATCTGAACTCATTTTTTACTGGAATTGCCGGAGGAGTTAATCAAAAACAATGAAATCTATTACCCAAGAAAGAGTGATTAAGGTTGCTGAAAATTTGCAAACCCGAAAGAGCAAAGCTCTTATCGACAGTGGCGCAGTTGTTTGCGCCCTTGCTCTCCGTGGACTTCAGAGTTGCGTTGGGATCAACTCTGAAGCAGACGATCTCAGACTCGACTTAGAGTTGACATTCCGCGAAGTCTCGGCGAACCCGATCGCGCTAAGCAATCTTTTGAATGACTGGAAGTTTCAAATCCATCGATGGTGCAGGCGAGCAGACCGCATTGGCGAGATTCAGGCTAAGTACAACGTGAGTGGACTTGTTCCCGCTACGAAACGGCTCGGCGATCGGATAATTGAGCGACTGTGGCAGCATGAAATGCTGTGGCTGATTGAAGATGACCTGCCAAAACTCAGGCAGCAAAAAGAACGGATCTTCAGTTCTTGGCTTGATTGTATGGTCAGCAACGGACTGCAAACCTGGATTTATCGCCGCAGCGATTCATCGTCCAACGATTGGTTTCCAGCGAATCTAGCAGAGATTAAATCTGCGCTTCCATTCTATGACTGGCTAAACTTTTGGGATCGCGGCAACGGTGCCCATCGCGAAATTCATTTATTCATGGGGTCTGGACTCAGTACCGATGGCCCCAGTTCATCTACATGGATTTGCGCTTGCAGCGAAAAGCCAATGCTGTAATCGACATTTGTTGATACTCCTCGGCGTTCACGCACGGGGAGTATCAAGCCTGATTTTCGATAACCCACAAACTTGTCCAAAGAACTTAATGAACAATCCAACCGAGACAGCCTCCAATAACGAAGTGGTAGAGATTTACTATCAACTTCAATGGAAAGTTCCCAAAGAAAATAGCCTGTCAAAGGCTGAATACTGGCATGATCTAAACCTGCCTGGTGGCGGGAAATTCACTTGCAGCTTAGAAGAGGCGAAAGAGTTCTGGGCAACTGCTCAAAAGAACTTCAAACCAGGCGAAGTAAGGCTCGTAGAAGTCAAGAAAACTCAATTGGCGGGTTGATAAAGATATCTCACCCGATCGCTCTTTGGCTAAAAACATCTTTCTAAAACCCTAGAACCCATACAGGAAAAGACGTGCAGAGGTTAGCGTATAAGTTACAATGAGAGAATATACCACCGATGAGGCTCCATGACCGACTTGTACAGAACCAAGATCACGCTTGAGGTTTTTTCTCAAAAACCTCAGGAAGGTTTGACGCTTGCAGAAATTGCCGCCCGAATCGAGGATGACAACACTTTTATAACAGGAACCTGGTTGATCCGAGCGTTGAAGGCGACATCTCCAGAGGTTCGAGTCGTAATCTCAGATGTCCTAATTGCGGAGTCTGTACACCTCACCCCGATGCAAATGTCGGGTGCTCTTCGATATGCAGATATTGATCGCGATCGGCTTATGGGCGATGAAGCCCTAGAAGATCAACCTCACATCTCCATTGAGTACGACGAATCGTACTCAGGCGGAAACTACAACAAGGTTGGAGATCGTGTGTATATTCCCAAAGCCGTTTTCGATCGTTTTGAACAAGACGAGAAGAAGACGTTTGAGTGGTGGACAGGGCTAAATCCTGTCCACATCATTCATTGCTGCCCCGACGACCTCTACATGGTAGATGGCCAAGAGTGGGAGTCTAACGAAGATTAGGCAAAAGCCCTCAGAACTAATTAGTTCTGAGGGCTTTTTATTATTTGATACATTAATTGTCCAGCAGGCTGGTGGACAATTAAGCTGTAGATATCTTGTGCCAAAACGTATGCATTTTGTGGGAAAATATAAGCATCTTCCGCCTATGCGCCAACGCAGAGCACTGGCTCTTTCGAGCGCAAACACTTACTAAAACAGTATGACAACACAAACCCCCCACCCCAAACGGGTGTTTCCTTCCCATGAAGTAGAGGTCATTCGCGGCATTCAATCCGGGATGGCATACTACGTGGGAATGGTGTCGCTTCGAGAGCTTAAAAAATGCTTTACCTTCGCCACGCTGGATGACACTCCGATCGAGAAAAGAAGTCAACGCGAACTCAGAAAATCACGAGTCAACAAGATAAAAGATTACATCCTCAAAGCTTTCAAGCGAAACAAGAGAAATCGAGTGGTTGCAGATCGCGACCAATTCTACGCCTTTGGCTCCGCTGTGATCGCGATCGACCCCCCTTGGGACGGCGATGATATGGAGTTTGTCCCGCTTCTGAGTGAACCTCCGGATATTGGCAATATTGGCAAATTAATCATCCCAAGGGATGCTCTGGCTAGAATTTTAGACGGACAACACCGCATTTTTGGGCTGATAGCCGCTCTGGAAGAGCAGCCAGACCTAGATTGCGAAACCTTGCCCGTAATTTTCTTTCTCGACTTAGGGCAAAGATGGCGAGGTCAGATGTGCATCGATCTGAATTGCAATTCAGTGAAGTTTCCCTCAAGCTTAGTCCTGCTGCTAAGCCAGCGAGACCCACTCGCGAACTTGGTCAAATCCGTCATCAAACGTGTCGAACTCCTCAATCTCTACATCGACTGGGGGCGGGCTTCGCTGACTCAAGACTCAGAAAAGATGTTTACATTTTTGGCTATTTACGAAGCGACAAAGGCACTGCTAGCGAATCATCAAGAGCTGGGCACCGAAGAGCAGCTGGAGATTGCATCTCGCTTCTGGACGGCTGTGGTCAGCAACATGAGCAATTGGCAGGCTGTTGCGAGTGGTGAGTTCTCACCGTCGTGGATTCGAGAGACGAAAATTTCGAGTCATCCTCTAGCGATCGCGGCTCTGGGCAGAATGGGAGCCGAATTGCTCAGTCAGCCAGACTGGGAACCCCGTCTAGAGGCGTTGCAGCACCTTAATTGGAGCACAACCAATCCTGACTGGGACGGTACAGGGCTAGTAGATGGCTCCCACGACTCTGAAAGCTGGCTTGCAGACTACTTGCTCAAACGAGTCAAGGCGTTCACCGAACCAGAAACCGTTCAGGAGCCGCCGTTGATCGTCGCAGCAGCCAGAGCGCGAATTGCATCGGGACTAACTCTTGCTAACGTGGCAACAGCCAGAGCGCGAATTGCATCGGGACTAACTCTTGCTAACTTTTTGAACTGGCTCCGACTGCTTCCAGCCGAAATGATAATCGAATATGGCGATCGCCATCCCTTGGAAAACTTTTTGCTTTATCGACTGTATCCAGTCAAGACAGAGATTGAGCAGTCTTTAGAAAACCCTCCGGGTTGCGGCTTGAATCTGCATAAAATCTGTCCCAGCAGTCATGAGCTAGAGATCTCAAACATATCAATCGAATTTGTTTCTGACGACGATGAGTTTGAGCTTTTAGGCACAAAACACAGCACCCATTCTGATACCTACCTTCCTCTTGATAGCCAAGGAGCATGGCTTCCGGCTTTGTTGGAATGGAAGAGTGGGACGGATTGGGAATTCACGATCGGGGAGATGATTCAATTCCTGGAACCGTTTGAAACTGACCACGGGATTATCAAGAGAGTTGACTAATTCCCCCCGGGTGATTGATCCTCAAGCATAAACTCCTGTTTTTCGTGTAATAGCAGAACCAAATTACACGAAAAAAGGCTTACCGGAACGGAGGGTTCGGGAACCGTTAAAGCCCTTCAGATCGTCTTTTGCTCAACCCTCTCTAAGGAATTCAAGGCAAAGTTTTTCGTGCAATTTGCCGCTGAAATTGCACGAAAAACTTTAATCACGATCGCCATTGTCCGCCAACGTTCCAGACCGAGATCGGTGCACCGATAATCAGTTGCTATCTCTAAAGCCTGCAACAATTGCCCCTGGAGTCGTCTGGCTGTAGTCAGTCCAGACCGTTTTTTGTGTATCGGTGTTGACCGTTTCGGTTTTGACGACGACGACACCCTTTACTTCGGGGTCAGCCCCATACGTGTTTTTCACTTCTAGATTTGATTGCATGGATTCATACCTCTTATGTGTCGTGATTGCGATCGGACTCGTCGATTTCGATCGGCTTGTCTGGGGGAGTCCGCGCCTCCTGAAATGGATCAATTTGCGGCTTGTTATTGGGCATCTACCAAGTGGGAGGGCTGGGGAGGGATAGCAGAGCCGCCGTGTTTCAACCGTGGGGATGTAGCGCATCCCTCCCGCGCTTGCGGAAGCAAGCAGAGTCCCTATACTGATTTCTGATTCTCAATGTACTGCTTGATCACCGATAGCGGCGCTCCTCCGCAGGTGACGACGAAATAAGAATTAGTCCAAAGCGTAGGGATTCTGGACTTTAACCACGGGAATTCCTGTCTGAGAAATCTAGAAGAACGTCCTTTGATGTGCTTAACAATTTTGTGAATCCCAAACTGAGGATCGCAATCAATGAGCAGGTGAACGTGATCCGGCATAATTTCAACCGCGTCAACATCAAACCTTAATTCTGATGCCAGTTCGTCAATGATTTCTTTGAGTCGCACATCAACGCCCTCGACTAAGACTGAGCGCCTGTACTTAGGGCAAAAGATGACGTGAAACTTGCACCTAAAAACGATGTTGTTATTGGACTTATAGCCTTTTAGCATTTTGCTTTATAGTTAGATAGCTCT
>JAYUYI010000735.1:0-2727 GCA_043752545.1 Thermoleptolyngbya sp. | reverse complement strand
GTAATGTGCCGCGACGCGGCACATTACTCCTGACTCCTAGTTTTTATTACTTTTCCTCCTTTATTCCATGCTTAGTCGCGTTGCCGATTCAATCTACTGGCTCAACCGTTATGTGGAACGGGCAGAAAATGTTGCCCGGTTTGTGGACGTCAATTTGAATCTGTTAATGGATTCACCGATGGGTACCACGCAGCAGTGGGAGCCGCTGGTGCGGACGACTGGAGATTTAGAGCTGTTTCAAGAGCGATATGGGAAAGCAACTGCCGACAACGTCATCCAGTTTTTGACCTTTGACCGCAGCTATCCCAATTCGATCCTTTCGTGCCTACAATCTGCCCGCGAAAATGCGCGATCGGTGCGAGAAATTATCTCGTCGGAAATGTGGGAGCGGGTGAATGCGTTTTATTTTTTGGTGCAAGATGCGTCTAGAACCTCGCCGATGACAGACATTTCCAACTTCTTTTCAGAGGTAAAAATGGAAAGTCATCTATTTGCTGGCGTGATGGATGGCACGATGACCCACAATGAGGGCTGGCACTTTGGCCAGTTGGGGCGCATGGTAGAACGAGCTGACAAAACAGCTCGGATTTTGGATGTGAAATATTTTATCTTGCTGCCGTCGGTCAAAGATGTGGGCACCCCACTGGATGAGTTGCAGTGGATTTCGCTGCTCAAGTCTACCAGCGGCTATGAGATGTATCGCAAGTGCCAGCAACGGATTACTCCTCAGGATGTGGTGCGGTTTTTGGTGTTAGATCGGGAGTTTCCTCGCTCCATTCAGTTTTGTCTACTGCACGCCGAGCGATCGCTCCACCACATCACCGGAGGCACTCCCGGTGTTTGGCACAATCCGGTAGAACGCGCCCTTGGCAAACTGCGTTCAGAGCTGGATTACACCACCATTGAAGAAATTACCAGCCTCGGCTTACATGAATTCCTAGATCAACTAGAAGATGCATTTAATGACGTGCATCACAAAATCCATGAGACGTTTTTTGCCCTGAAATTGGTATGAGCATTCTGGCCTTAAACGCTCTAGCGGTTGCTATACAATGATTAATCTGGCTGGTTAACCTTGCTGAGCAGACACTCCTAGCGCTATGAATCCCTTCTTTCGTCCAAATATTGATGGCATGGAGGGCTATGTTCCCGGTGAACAGCCCAAACCCAGCAGTGGCATCATTAAGCTCAACACCAACGAAAATCCGTATCCTCCTTCCCAGGCGGCGATCGCCATGCTCTACAGCATTGATGGAGAATGGTTACGGCGCTACCCTGATCCCTACGCCAACGAGTTTCGGCGAGCGGTGAGTGATGTACTAGATATTCCGGTGAGCTGGGTGATTGCCGGAAACGGGAGTGACGATATTCTCAATCTCGTGGTGCGCGCCTGCGCCGAGGCCGACCGCACCGTGGCGTATCCAACACCGACCTATGTGCTGTACCGAACGCTAACAGAGATGCAGCCCGCCAACATTGTCGAAGTTCCCTACGGGGAAGACCTGCGTTTACCCATTGCCGAACTGGTTGCCGCCAAAGCGGCCATCACCTTCATTGCCTCACCCAACAGCCCCTCTGGCCATGTAGTGCCCATTGCTGACCTGCGCGAACTGGCTCGTCAGGTATCTGGGGTATTGGTGATTGATGAAGCCTATGTCGATTTTTCCAACGAAACAGCGCTGCCCCTGGCGAATGAATTTGCCAATGTGATTGTGATCCGCACCCTGTCTAAGGGCTATTCGCTAGCCGGATTGCGATTGGGCTTTGGCATTGCCCAGCCGTCGCTGCTAGCAGGGCTGTTTAAGGTCAAAGACAGCTACAACGTGGATATCGTTGCCGGCTTGGTCGGTGCTGCCGCCATGCGCGATCAAGACCACAAAAACCACTACGTCCAGCTGGTAAAACTCTCCCGCAGCGAAATGCGGCTAGCGCTACAAGATCTGGGATTCCGCGTGTGGGAATCTCAAACTAACTTCCTGTTGGTGCAAGTGCCACCCACCAATAGTGACCAGATGTATGCTGAAAAGCTCTACTTGGGCTTAAAGAAACTGGGCATCTTAGTTCGCTACTTCGACCAACCGGGCTTAGACGACAAACTCCGCATCACCATTGGCACCGAGGCGCAGAATCAATCCTTACTCAAGACGCTGAAAATTCTGATGGAATAGTCCTAAAATTGCCAGGGAAACTTGTGATGCACAAAAGCCAATTGGCCGGATTCATTATTGATTGTCAAACGGATAATATAGCTCAAGCGGCAGAATTTTGGAGCAGCGCCCTCGGCTATGCGATTCGTCCGGCGGTTGAGTCAGACGACAAAAACTACGTTTTGTTGGACACTGCACCCGATCAGCTACACATTGAAGTGCAAAAGGTAGCACATCCCAGTCGTGTGCACCTCGACATCGAAACGGATGATATTGAGGCAGAAGTGGAGCGGCTGGAAACGCTAGGCGCAAAACGCGTGCAGCAGGTTCAGCGGTGGTGGGTGATGGAAGCGCCAACAGGCCAGCGGTTTTGTGTGGTTCCGGTGCAGCGCTCCAACTTTGAGCAACAAGCCAACCGCTGGGATGAGGCGGGATGAGGCGGGATGAGGCGAGATGAGGCGGGCGATCGCCGACACTTGCCCCCATGCCTTGAGTCCCAAAACAGAATCGACCAATAAGTCCGATACACTGGTAATTGGGGTATTTCAGCGTTTAGACTTCTATGCTTACCGATGCCAAT
>JAYUYI010000734.1:0-6858 GCA_043752545.1 Thermoleptolyngbya sp. | reverse complement strand
TGATTCCACAGGGGCATATCGGAGTTGCCCACCACATAGGGTCCCCAGTAGCGACGCGAGCCATCTTGGGCAAATGCTACCAGCACATCGCCGGGCTGGAGCCGCAAATCGCGGTCGGGGAGGGCAAGCAGCAACCCTTGGGTGTTGCCTTCTTGGGGTGCAAAATCCCAGTGAATGGGTTCTCCATAGTGAGCCACCTGAGCCTGCGCGTTGGGTGTGGCCGTTGGCTGAGACCCTACTTGAGACAGCAGCACCACCCGAATGGGGTAGTCGGTCTGGTTGCTGATGCGCAAACCGCCTGACTGAAGCGCCGTTTGACCAGCAGGTTGAGGCGCTGGTGACGTCGGGGCAACAATGGGGGTAGGGATAGCGGCAGGGGAAGGGAGGGGGGAAGACCCGCTGCTACTTGGCACCACTCCTGCTAGGCCATCTGGTGACGAGCCTGAAGTTCCCGTGGAGGGAGCGATCGCCTCCTCTGGGTCTGGCTGTAGCGAGGGGGTACGCTGTAGTGGGGGGGTACCAGATTCCACCTCCACTGAAATCTCAAACCGATTCACCAGCCAAAGCGCCAGCCCTAACCCGATTAATCCAAGCACAGCAAGGTACAGTTTATGCTTCAGAAGTAGCTTCATGACTGCTCTTGCCCACTCTTACGCTCGCTGATGTCACACTCTTCTACTCTAGTCAGAGATCTGGCCTTTGGGTGATTACATTTTGGAGTCTAGCTATCCTACGAGCAAGGGTGAATCGCTCTATAGGCGAGGGTAAAAGTGAGAGTAAAAGTAAGGGCAAAATTACGGGTCTCAACGCGGGCTGAGTTGATCTCTTTTCTTTGCTAAGACCATTGCTATAACTGAATAGGGTTTAGGAGGGTTGGGGATGACGAACACGTTGTTGGCGGCAAACGATATTACCTTTGAAGACGCGATCGCCTTCACACAGGCTCTCTTGATTCAGCTAGAGACGCAAACGCTGTCAGAGACGGACGAAGCAGCGGCGATCGCCTCACTAGTCGGTTCTGAAAATGGCGCACGCGGTTTTTTTGTGACGTACCTAACGGACGAGCGATCGCTGGCCGATCAGCCGTCGGCGGCTGTAGTGAGGGCACTGCAAACTGCGCCTGATCAGGTCGCTGAGCTGTTGGTCAAAAATGTGGCAATGTCGGCTGCCATGGCCATCACGCATCGCCGCAACGAAAATGAAACCATGGCGCAAAGTTCGGAGCGAGTGCGATCGCGTACTGCCAACCTGATTCACCTCACCCAAATCCCACTCGTTACCGAAAAGGCACAGCAGCTGGTTCACAGTGCCGTCACGGGCGCAGGCGACTACCAAGCATTTCTCAACCGCTGGGGCTACGATGCGGAACAGCGCCAAGTGATCGCCGAGGCGTTAGAACAAGTGCTGGTGTCATAAGATCTAGACGTTGCCTAAGAGGTCGCATCAATGGCGGGGGTGGAACATGTCAGGCGATCGCTGCTCGATCATGCTACAAGCAGCATGGCACAATCGATCGTAGATCCCATCCGCATGTGGCTAGCGGCGCACCCCGTGCTGGACTGGTGGCTGGGGCATCCACTGTGGATAGTGACCCTGATAGTGGTGGCGATCGCGCTGCTGGTTGGCCTCTTTGGGGCGCTAGGGCGACTGACCGAAAATATTTGGCTGACGTTATTCAAAACCCTGTTCACATTCGTGCGGTGGGTGGCGATCGCGACCTTCACACTGCTCAAGGCTATGGTGCGGCTGATTCGTCACCTCAGGCAAGCCACTCGTCCAGCCCGCGCGGTAGTCTCAGACGCCGCGCCCACCATCTCCCCAGATTTTGACTCCTCGAGCGTACTTCAGACCTCTAGCGGCAATTCATCTCCCACCCGCCTCCCAGAACTGCTGACGCGGCTCACCCTACTGCATCAACAAGAAGAAACATTAATAGCCGAAATCAAACAGTTACTTGCTCAAAATCCCGATGCTAGCTGAGCAGTTTGCTGGCGATCGCACCCTATTTTAACCAGATTCGCCTTTAGTCTTGGATGGGTTTACGAGCCTTGCGGCCAAACATGCCGGACATACTCAATCCAGTCACCAATAAGCCAATCAACCCGACTCCATTCAAAATCGGATAGATGGATTCCAAATGAAACACTTCACCCGTATGCAGCTTGATTAACCAGCTCGCCGACAGGCCAAGATTCAACCCCCATTCGCGGATGAACGTCGCGGCAATTCCGGTTAATACAGTTAGAAAAATTGGGATGGCGGTAATCAGCGCGATCGCCCGATGGTACTTGCGAAATGCCCGTTTCATGTAGAACTATTCCTGCAACACAATATATTCTTGCAACACAATAATCAATAATGGCTGAGATCATCCGTAGCTAAGGCGGTGTAGAAATGTGGCCACCCACACCACCTTAGAAATCTCAAATAATTAAGGCGCGCCTTGAACGTGATCAGTTAAGGACTGAAGTGCCGTCAATGACTGATCAGCTTCTGATGCTTTTAGCGCCGATTTAATGTTATCCATGTCTTGTTCGATGCCATCATAAGTCTGTGATGATTTTTCTTTGATGCCATCTTCAACTTGGCTCCAAACGCCTTCGAACTTGTCAAATTCTTGCTGGGCTTTAGCAAAGTCTTTGGCTTTAACTGCCGCTTTGGTGCTAGACACCACGCTCAAAAGTTGAGGGTAGCCCGCTTGAGGCGATGACATCTGGCTAGAGGGAGAGGAAACGGTGCTAGGCGCAGAGCTACTGGGGCTAACAGACGCTTCGGGCTTGCTACATGCAGTTAAGGCAAAGACACCGATCGCACAGAGCCATAGAACAGGTTTAAGTTGCATAGGTACTCGTTAAATTAAAAGGTCAGTTCAGAATATCTGTTGCTGAACTGCCTTCACCATAAGCAACCTGGGGTAAAGAACTCGGAAAGACGTTGAGATTAAGCCTGGAGTACTGACCGCTAAGCGGCCTTAGGCGGTGGGTAGCTCCACCTGAAAACAGGTGCCGCCGCTGGGTTGAGGTTGAACCATAATTTTGCCCTGATGCTGATGGGCGATCGCCTGAGCAATGGCCAACCCCAAGCCTGATCCCCCTTCCCGGTGCGCCCTGCCCTGATCGGCTCTCCAAAAGCGATCGAAGATAAAGGGCAGGTGTTCTGGGGCAATCCCAATGCCCGTATCAACGATGCGAACGCTGACCCAATCATCGGGTTCGAGGCTGGACGAGAGGGTGACGGTGCCGCCGCTGGGGGTGTAGTGCAGCGCATTGGTAACGAGGTTGGCAAATAGGCGCTTAAGCTGCTGCGGATCACCCAATACCGACAAATGCGAATGCAGATCGGCTTTGAGATCAATGTGCTTTTGTTCGGCCTGCGGCATGTACTGATCTAAAACATCCTCTAACAGGTCTTCTAGGGGAATGGTAACGGTGCAAGTCGGCACATGGGTGCGATCGCTGCGTGCTAGCCACAGCAGGTCATCCACCAGCTGGCTCATCTGCACCGTGGCACTGGCGATCGCGTCCAGTTTGGGCAAATCAGCCGGATTTAGGCGTTCTTCGTGGCTCAGCATCACCTCGACTGAGGCTTTAATGGCGGTGAGCGGATTGCGCAGCTCGTGAGAGGCATCGGCTGTAAATTGCTTCAGCTGCTGCATGCTGTGCTCAATCGGTCGCAGCGATTGTTGGGTGAGCCACCAGCCGCCAAGCCCCGATAGCCCCAGCGCCAGCAGGCTACCCCATTGCAGCCCTGCTCGCACCCGTTCTAGCTCTTCGGCGATCGCCTGATTCGACTGCGTCACCCGGACATACCCTTGCAGCTTGGGTTCCCCAAGCCGAGGTTTAACCTTGTAGACCGGAATCGTCAGCCGGTGCATTTCATTATCTGCGGCACCCTCCAGGTTGTCTTCGTCGCCTACCTCCAAGTCAGCGATCGCCTCAGACGGGGGCACCGCGTCAGAAAAGAGCTTGCCCGCTCGCCCTAACAACTGCCCAGTTGGGTCAAACCATTCCACTCCTTGCAGATCCTGCTGTAGATCTTGCCAGGAAATATCTAGATCGCCATCATTGTCTAGCGAACGGGGAGTACGGGTGGCAATCTTGACGCGATCGGCGGCAATATCTGGCAAACTGTGAGCGGCAGCATCGGCCAGTAGTTCTAGTTGGCGATCGGATTTTTGCTCCAAGCTCTGAGCGATCACCTGATAGACCACCATGCCAAAGGCAGTGAGGGTGCAGCCAATCACTCCCAGCGAGGTTAGCAGCAACCGCCAGCGCAACGCTTTGAATTGAGGAGTGACTCTAATGTGAGGGTCGGACATGGCGATTACGATCAGCCCTAAAGTTGCTTGAGGCGATAACCCAATCCATACACAGTTTCAATGAAATCGGTGGCTCCGGCGGCGGCCAGCTTTTGCCGCAGGCTGCGAATGTGAACCTTGACCGTTTCCTCGCCCGGTGGTTCTTCCGACGTCCACAGCTGTTCCAAAATAGTACTGCGGTTGAGGGTGCGGCGGCTCTGACGTAAAAATAGTTCAATCAGTTGATATTCTTTGGGAGTCAGATGCAGCGGCTGGTTGCCGTAGACCACTTCTGTTGTGCCTGGGTCTAAGCGCAGTTTGCCCCATTCCATCACCGGGGGCAGGGTACTGTTTCCCCGACGCAGCAGTGCCCGAATCCGTGCCATCAGTTCTTGTAAATCAAACGGTTTGACGACATAGTCATCGGCTCCCGCATCCAGTCCCATGACTTTGTCGGTACTGGTGTCTTTTGCGGTCAACAGCAGCACAGGCGTATGGAGTCCATGCTGGCGCAAACGTTGACAAAAGTGAATCCCGTCCAGTTTGGGCAGCATCCAATCGAGCAAAATTAGGCTGTATTGGTAGGCTTCCACATAGTCCCAGCCTGCTTCTCCATCAATCGCAATATCTACCGCATAGTTTTGATCGCTCAGAGCCTCTGCTAGCGCTCTGGCAATGCGTTCATCATCTTCTACTAATAAGATTTTCATGATTTCGTTCCTGCCAGCCGATACGCGCTCTGCGCAGGCAAGCCAACGCCCTGCCCCAAGAGATAAAGTCCTGTAATCAACAGCCAGTTGACGACGTTGACCCGAGCATCAAAAAAGGTGATGTCAAACAGGGCAAAGCCGACACAGCCCAAAAAACCCAGCAGGTAGCCCAGCAAGATAGCATTGCCCGCTGTCTCCAGTGTCTGCGATCGCCACCGTTGCACCCCCCCAAAACAGATATAGCCAATTAACAGCGTCAGCAGCACCATAATCGGCATCCCAGCCTCGCAGGATAGCAGTAGCCAGAGGTTATGCGGATGGGCAATGCTGCGAAACCGAGGCAAATTCTGCAAGTCGGGGGAGAGATAGGCTTTATAGAGAAATTTGTAGTTTCCCAGCCCCCAACCTAGCCAAGGGCGTTCCTGGGTCATCTGCAGGGCAATCTGCCAAATGGTCAACCGTGGATCGTTAGTCCAGCTTTGGGCAATCAGGGTGCGTCCGCCAATGCCCAGTCCAGCCGCACTGCCCACGACGGCCACTAGCCCCGCCAGACTGCCGAGCAGCAGCGTGCGGTTAAATTTGACGCACAGGCTAAACAACAGCAGCTGCACCACGGCCAAGACCAGGGCGTTGCGCGAACCGGAGCAAAAAATGCCGACGAGGTTGAGTCCGGTGGCGAGGTAGATGAGGCGGTTGCTGATGGGGCGATTAAGGGTGAGGCGATTAAGCGTGGGGCGTTGGCTTGCCTGCGCAGAGCGCGGATCGCCTCCTCCAGCCTCACTCGCAGTCCCACCAGCCGCCACCCGGGCCAGCGTCAGCCCCAGCCCCAGCCCCAACACTGCCACTAGATAGCTGGCCATGGCGTTGGGATGGTCAAAGGTGACCATGGCTCTGCCTTTATGCGGAGCAGAACGAATCCATTCGATTAGGGGAATTTGCTGGAGCGCCAGGGGCAGTCGCGGCGACTTGAGCAAATATTCTCCAGCGCTGATGATATTTAGCGGGATGGCACCGAGAACTAGGGCGATCGCCACCTGTTCTAGTCGAGCCAGACTGTCCATTACATAGGGCAGCATGACAAAAAACAAGAAGTACGGCAAAAAATTGGCGAGTTGCAAAAACGCCTCGCCGCGATTGTCGGCAAAACAGGCGCTCAGGATCATCAGCCCGCTGAGCAGCAGCAGCCCGTTGTGGGTCAATAGATTGAGGGCAGGGCGGCGCAACCTCACCAGCAGCGACACCAGCACCCCAAACAAACCGAGCATCCCCACATAAGATCCGTAGGGCAGCACCACCAAACTTGCTTGAAATAGCTGGCGGGTAAACGGTGGCGGCTGCTTGACCTCCACCCAATCAACCGTCTCCTCAGTAGGCACCTTCACCCGAGATCACCACCCATACCGTCCGGATCAAAATGTATAGATCGAGCCAGACTGACCAGTTGCGCACGTAGTACGCATCCAGGCTCACCCGCTCTTCATAGGTCAGGTTATTGCGCCCCGAGACTTGCCACAACCCCGTCAGACCGGGCGTCACTTTAGTGTACAGGCCAAACTTTTCGCCGTAGCGCTGAATCTCTTCATCCACAATCGGACGCGGCCCGACCAGGCTCATTTCACCGCGCAAAATATTCCACAGCTGCGGCAGCTCATCTAGGCTCGTCTGGCGCAAAAACCGCCCCACCCGCGTAATCCGGGGATCGTTGCGCAGCTTTTGGTCGCGTTCCCACGACTCTCGCAGCTCTGGGTGAGTGTCTAGGTAGCTTTCCAGCGTCCGATCGGCATTTTTGACCATCGAGCGAAATTTCCATGCCTTAAACGATTCGCCATTCTGCCCAATCCGAATTTGCCC